>JAFGQF010000121.1 GCA_016935775.1 Caldifarciminota bacterium | reverse complement strand
TGCGCCGCGAATCGCGACAACTACCTGCGTGCCCTGGCCGACTTCGAGAACTACCGGCGCCGGGTCCAGCAGGACATCGGCTGTGCCCGGCGGTCGGGCGCCGAGTCGTTGATGCTCGACCTGCTGCCGGTGCTCGACAATCTCGAGCGCGCACTGGCGGCCAGCGGACCCGAATCGGGCAGCGAGCCGGTCCGCAAGGGAGTCGAGCTGATACACCGGCAGTTGACCGAAGCGCTGGGCCGTCACGGGCTGGAGTCCTTTTCCTGCGTTGGCGAGCCGTTCGACCCGCGCCGGGCCGAGGCGGTGAGTTTCGTGGAGTCGGACGGGCATCCGCCGGACACGGTGGTCGAGGAGCTTTGCCGTGGTTACCGCTGTGCCGAGCGGGTGTTGCGGCCCTCGCGGGTCGTCGTGGCCCGCGCGCCGGGCTTGCCCGGCGGTGCGCCGGCCAAAGATGAAGAGGCGGCAGAATAGCGATGACCGGGAAATACCGCGGTCCCGGGGACCGCGTTGACTTCAAGAGGAGGTTTGAATGGCGAAGGTAATCGGTATCGACCTGGGCACGACGTTCTCGTGCGTGGCGGTGATGGAGCGGGGACAACCGGTCGTCATTCCCAATCCCGAGGGCGGCCGGACCACTCCGTCGGTCGTCGCGCTGGGCAAGGAACGGCTGGTGGGCACGTTGGCCCGGCGCCAGGCGGTGATCAACCCGGAGACCACCGTCTACTCGATCAAGCGGTTCATGGGCCGCCGTTTCGCCGAGGTCGGCGACGAAATCAAGAAGGTCCCCTTCCGGGTCGTCGAGTCGGACGGCGGCGACGCCTGGGTGCAGGTCGGCGACAAGAAGTACTCGCCGCCTGAAGTGTCGGCGATGATCCTCCAGCACCTGAAGAAGGCGGCCGAGGCCTACCTCGGCGAGGCGGTGACCAAGGCGGTTATCACCGTGCCGGCGTACTTCAACGACTCCCAGCGCCAGGCGACCAAGGACGCCGGCAAGATAGCCGGGCTGGACGTGCTCCGGATCATCAACGAGCCGACCGCCGCGTCGCTCGCCTACGGGTTGGACAGGAAGAAGTCCGAGAAGATCGCCATCTACGACCTCGGGGGCGGCACTTTCGACATCTCGATCCTGGAGATCGGCGAGGGCGTTTTCGAGGTGAAGTCCACCAACGGCGACACCCACCTCGGCGGGGACGACTTCGACCAGGCGGTGATGGATTGGGTGATCGAGGAGTTCAGGCGCGAGAGCGGTGTCGACCTCGCGCAGGACAAGACCGCGCTCCAGCGCGTCAAGGAGGCGGCCGAGAAGGCCAAGTGCGAGCTGTCCTCCTCGATGGAGACGAGCATCAACTTGCCCTTCATCACCGCCGACGCCAGCGGCCCGAAGCACCTTGACCTGAAGCTCACCCGGACCAGGCTTGAGCAACTGGTCGACGGCCTTGTCAGGCGGACGCTCGAGCCGGTGAAGCAGGCGCTCACCGACGCGAAGCTCGCGCCGGGTGACATCGACGAGGTTATCCTGGTCGGCGGCCAGACCCGGATGCCGAAGGTCGCCGAGACCGTGCGGGGGTTCTTCGGCAAGGAGCCGCACAAGGGGATCAATCCCGACGAAGTGGTTGCAATCGGCGCCGCAATCCAGGGCGCGGTGCTGGCCGGCGAAGTCAAGGACGTGGTGCTGCTGGACGTGACCCCGCTGTCGCTGGGCATCGAAACGCTGGGCGGCGTGATGACGAAGTTGATCGAGCGCAACACCACCATCCCGACCCGCAAGAGCCAGACATTCACTACCGCCGAGGACAACCAGCCGGCGGTGACGGTCCACGTGCTCCAGGGCGAGCGCGAACTGGCGGCCGACAACCGGACGCTGGGTCGGTTCGAGTTGTCCGGCATCCCGCCGGCGCCGCGCGGCATTCCCCAGGTCGAGGTTACCTTCGACATCGACGCCGACGGGATTCTCCACGTCAAGGCCCAGGACAAGGCGACCGGCAAGGAGCAGAGCATCAGGATCACGGCGTCGTCCGGTCTGTCCAAGGACGAAATCGACCGGATGGTGGGCGAGGCCCAGGACCACGCCGCCGAGGACCGCAAGCATCGAGAGCTCGTTGACAGCCGTAACCGCGCGGATACGCTTATCTACCAGACCGAGAAGACGCTCCGCGACTTCGGTGACAAGGTGGCGGCCGACGAGCGCAGGAAGATCGAAGAAACGGTGACCGACCTGCGGGCGAAGATGAAGGCCGACGACAAGGCCGCCATCGACGCCGCCATCGAGCAACTCCAGAAGGTCAGCTACAAGCTGGCCGAGGAGATGTACCGCCAGAAGCCTGAGCCGGGCGCTACCGCAGGCCCGTCGCAGCCGGAAGAGCCCAAGCCGGACGATAACGGCAAGAGCGTTGACGCGGACTACACGGTGATCGACGAGGACGAGAAGAAGTAGCCGGATTGACCTGCAGCGACTACAGCGCGCCACAGAGGAGGTGGATAGCCCGGCGGGAAGAAGTTCCTGCGCCTAGCTGATGCCGAAAACCAAGCGGGACTACTACGAAGTCCTGGGAGTCGGCCGACAGGCCTCGCTTGACGAAATCAAGCAGGCCTATCGCCGTCTGGCCAAGGAGTACCACCCGGACAGAAACCCGGACAACCGGGCCGAGGCCGAGGAGCGATTCAAGGAACTGTCCGAGGCCTACGAGGTGCTTGCCAACGCCGAAAAGCGCCGGCTCTACGACCTGCGCGGGCACGAGGGCGTGTCGCAGCAGTTCGGGCCGGGCGGTTTCGACTTCCGGCGCGACTTCACCCACGTCGACGACCTCACCGACCTGTTCGGCGACCTTTTCGGCGGCCGGGCCGGACGCTCCGGCGCCGGCGGGCTCTTTGACCTGCTGTTCAGCGGCGGCGGGCAGCGGCGGCGCGCAGCCCGGGGGGGCGATATCCGTATCCGGATGCGGCTGACGCTCGAGGAGATTGCCTCAGGCGTCACCAGGGAAGTGACTTTTTCCCGGTTCGAGGTCTGCGCCGAGTGCCAGGGTCGGGGCGGCAAAGGGACAATGGCCTGTCCGACCTGCGGAGGCTCGGGGCAGGTGCGGCGGCAGTCGAGTTCATTTTTCGGCCAGTTCGTCCAGGTGGCACCGTGCCCGGATTGCGGGGGCGAGGGCAGCAAGGTCAAAGAGCCCTGCGACAAGTGCCGGGGTGACGGCCGGTTGCGGCAGCAGCGGACGCTCAAGGTTCGGATCCCGGCCGGGGTCGCTTCGGGAAACTTCATTCCGCTGCACGATGAGGGTCACTACGGTCCGGGCGGCCGCGGCGACGTCATGATCGAGATCGAGGAAAAGGAGCACCCGCTTTTCGTTCGGCACGGCGATGACCTTGTCGTCGAAGTACCGGTCTCCTACGCGCAGGCCGCGCTCGGCGGCAAGATCGAAGTACCGACCTTGAACGGCAGCAAGCGCATAGCCCTTCCGGCCGGAATCCAGTCGGGCAAGGTCATCCGCGTGAAGGGCGCGGGCATTCGCCATCTCGATGGCGGCAAGGGTGATGAACTCGTGCGGGTGATGATTCACGTCCCGTCCAAGGTCGGCAAGGAAGAGATCGAACTGCTGAAGCAGCTCGAGACGGCGGCGACCGAACCGGTGCCGTCGCCGAGGCGGCCGGCCTGATGGAGATGTTTTTCCTGGCCGCGGCAGCGGACTGCGGTGAGGAGGTCCGGTTTCCGGCCCATGAGTCCCGGCACATTGTCCGGGCCTGTCGTCACCGGTCCGGGGATCGGTTGTTCGCCACCGATGGCGCCGGCTGCGAGCTTGAACTCGAACTGGCGGATGCCAACCCGCAAGCGGTCCGTGCCCGGGTGCTGGGACGGCGGGTGCGGCCGCGCGAGCCGCGGGTGCTGCTGACACTGGCGCTCGGGGTCATCAAGCCGGACCGTTTCTCGGGCGTGGTCGAGGCGGCAACGCAACTGGGCGCGAGTTCGGTCGTGCCGGTGCTCACCGCGCGGGTCGTGGCCCGGCTGCGTCCCGAGCGGCTGGAGCGGATGCGCCGGGTGGCGGTCGAGGCGATGAAGAGCTCGACGCGTACGGTGGTACCGGATGTCACCGCCCCGGCGGGCTTTGATGAGTTGCTCGGCATGGTCGGCCGGCACGAGCAGGCGCTCGTCGCCTACGAGGGCGAGAGTGGCCCGGGGATGGCCGACATAGTCGAACCGGGCGCGGGTTCCGTCCTGGTCATTGTAGGACCCGAGGGCGGGTTTGAGTTCGGCGAGGTCGAACGACTGCGGGCTGCCGGGGCGAGGAGTTTCTCGATGGGGCCGCGCCGACTGAGGTCCGAGGTCGCGGCAGTGGCCGCCGTTGCCGGCGTGATGCAGTTGATGAGCGAGATGCAGGGACAGAGGACCGCAGACAAGCCAATGGAAAGGAGGTGTTACTGAACTATGGCAGGTGTTGTTGTCAGGGAAGGCGAATCCTACGAGAGCTTCATGCGCAGGTTCCGCCGGGTATGCGAGAAGGCCGGTATCCTGCGCGACGTGAAGCGCCGCGAATACTACGAGAAGCCGAGCGTGCGCCGCAAGCGCAAGCAGGCCGAGGCGCGGCGACGGGCGTGGCGCCGGCGTCACCAGTAGTCGCCGGCCGCAATTCCGCCGCGAGGAGCCAAGGAGGCTCGTGAGTAACCTGGCAGTGCTGGACCTCCCGCGCGTGCGGGAAGTGCTGGCCGCGCTTTGCCGGACGCCGGTGGGCAAAGAACTTGCCCGGGCGATGGAACCATCCCGCAACCGGGAGTGGATCGAGTCGGAGCTGGACTGTCTCGACGAGCTGCTGGCGCTGGGAGAACTCCCCGACGTGGCGGCCGTGCCCGATGTCAGGCCGCTGCTGCGGCGGGCTGGACAGGGGTCGGTTCTGCGCGGCACCGAGTTGCTCGAGGTCGCCCGCGCCGCTGCCGGTACCAGCCGGTGCCGGGCCGACTTCGGGTCAAGGCGCGAACGACTGGCGCTGGTCTGGCATTCGTTGCGGGCGCTCGAGGACCATTCCGGGCTGGCCGACCGCCTGGAGGGCGCCATCGACGAGCACGGCGAGGTAGCTGATGATGCCACGTCACGGCTGGCCGGGGTTCGTGCCGAGCTGCGGCAGCACCGGAATTCGCTGGTCAGCCGGATGGAGAAGCTGGTTGCCGAGCACCCGGATTGGTTCCAGGACCGGCCGACCGTTCGACGCGACCGCTTCGTGCTGCCGCTGCGGCTCGACCACCGCGACCGGGTGCCCGGCGTAGTGCACGAGAGCTCGGGCAGCGGCCAGACACTGTTCGTCGAGCCGATTGAGACGTTGGCCGAGCAGAACCGGGTCGCCGAGCTACGCGGCGAGGAGGCCGAGGAGGTCGCGCGGGTGCTGCGCGAGCTCTCCGGGGCCGTTGCTGAGCGGGCCGAGAGCCTGCGGGTCGCCCTGGAAATCGTCGGCCGGGCCGATTTCCTCGTGGCCAAGTGCCGTTTCGCGCGTGACCTCGGTTGCCGGAGGCCCAGGTTCAGCACCGGCGGAGAGCTGCGGCTGCTGGCGGCGCGGCACCCGTTGCTGGTGCGGCGCGGGATTGAAGTGGTGCCGCTTGACCTTGACCTGCCCGAGGGCCGGCGAGTGGTCCTGGTGTCCGGTCCCAACGCCGGCGGCAAGACGGTGGTGCTCAAGACGGTCGGGCTGCTGGCGTTGATGGCCGCCTGCGGCATGCAGGTGCCGGCGGCGGAGGGAACCGTCCTGCCGCTGTTCGACGGTGTCTTCGCCGATATCGGCGACGACCAGTCGCTCGACGCCGACCTGTCTTCGTTCACCGCCCACCTCGAGAACCTGAAGTCGGTGCTGCGGGACGCCCGTCCCGGGGCACTGGTGTTGTTGGATGAGATCGGGTCGTCGACTTCACCCGAGGAGGGAACGGCGCTGGCCTTCGCGGTGCTCGAAGAGTTGCGGGACCGGGGGGTCCTGGTCGTGGCGACAAGCCATTTTGGTTCGCTCAAGCTGCTGGTGCAGGACGAGCCCGGGATGGTGAATGCGGCGATGGGTTTCAGAGATGGCCGGCCGACCTACCGGCTCGACCTCGGCCATCCGGGTGAATCCAGCGCTTTCGCCACCGCCGAGCGGGTCGGGCTGCCGGCCCGGCTGGTCGAGCGGGCCCGGCAGCGGATGAGCGGTGAGTGGCTTGACCTTGACGCCCGGCTTCGGGCGCTGGACCGGGAGTTTGAGGAAGCGCGCCGGGAGCGCGAGACAGCCGAGCGCGAACATCAGCAGGCGGTCGCGTCCAGGGCGGAATTGGAGTCGCAACGAGCCGCTTTCGAGCAGGAGGCAGTGGAGGAGCGGGAACGCCTGCGGCAGGAGCGGGAGCGTTTCCTGGTCGCTACCCGGCGCGAGATTGAGAACGCCGTCCGCCAAATCCGGCAGACCCAGGCCGAGCACCGGTCAATCGTCGCTGCCAAGCGACTGGTCGAGCGCGAGCTGGCTGATGCGTCACCGCCGGCCGGCGCCGAGCCGGGGCCGCCTGCGGGTTTCGAACCGAAACCGGGAGATACTGTACTCTCTCGTACCTTCCGGCGTGCCGGTGAAGTGGTGAGGACCGGCCCGGGCAAGGTGACGGTCGCTTTCGGCAGCGTCCGGACCGAGCTGCCGCTGGCCGATATCGGTCCCGCCGGCGGAGAGCGCCCGGTCGCGGCGCGGGAGCCCGGGACCCGGGATGAACCCTATCATTTCAGCCCGAGCCTCAACATCGTCGGGATGCGGCGTGAGGAGGCGTTCGAAGCGCTGACCGGTTTCCTGGACGAGGCCAGCGCGCTTGAGGTCGGCGAGGTCACGATTGTCCACGGACGGGGCGGCGGCGTGCTGCGCCAGATGGTCTGGGATTGCCTGGGCCGGGACCGGCGAGTGAGCGATTTCGCCTTTGGTGGCCCGGCCGAAGGCGGCAGCGGGGTCACGCGGGCCCGGCTGGGGAGCGACGATGATCCAGCCTGAGGTCATCGAGCGAATTCGGGCCGAGACCGATATCGTCGAACTGATTGGTGGCTACCTGCCGTTGCGCAAGGTTGGTCGGAACTACCGCGCGCTGTGCCCGTTTCACCCGGACAGCAGCCCGTCGTTTTACGTCAGCCCCGAACGCCAGACCTATCATTGTTTCGGCTGCGGCGCGGGCGGCAACGTGGTTTCTTTCGTGATGGCCCAGGAGAAGCTGGACTTCCCGGAGGCGATGAAGTTGCTGGCCGAGCGACTGGGCATCGAGGTGAGTTTCGAGCAGTCGGACCGCAACCAGCACCTGTACGAGGCGTGCGAGAACGCCGCCCGTTTTTTCGAGCGCCAGTTGTCCCGGACCGAGAAGGCAAGAACCTACCTGGCCGCGCGCGGACTCAAGCGGGAGGTTGCCGGGCGATTCCGACTCGGCTACGCGCCGGGCGGCAATCGGCTGCGAGGCGAGGCACGGCGCCAGAACTGGGGCGAGAAGGCGCTGGTGGACGCCGGGCTGCTGGCGCGACGGGATGACGGGTTGGGGGATTACTTCTACGACCGGTTGATGTTCCCGCTGCTGTCGCTTTCGGGACGGGTGGTGGGGTTCACCGGGAGGGTGCTCGACGACCGGGAACCGAAGTACCTGAACTCGCCCGAGACCGCGGTTTTCCACAAGGGCCGCCAGGTCTACGGCCTGTTCCAGGCGAAGGGCCATATCCGGGAAGCCGTGCCGCTGCTGGTCGAGGGCAATTTCGACGTGATTTCCCTGGTCCAAGCCGGGTTTGCCAATACGGTGGCGCCGTTGGGCACGGCATTGACCGAGGACCAGGCGCGGCTGTTGCGGCGGTTCAACCGGCGCGTGCTGGTTTGCTTCGACGGCGACCCGGCCGGGCACAAGGCGATGCTGCGGGCGCTGGAGGTGCTGCTGAAGTCGGGTCTTGAGCCGCAACTGGTCGTGCTGCCGGCGGGCTCAGATCCGGATGACCTCGTGCGGAACGGCCGGCAGGATGTCCTGACCGGGCTGGTTGACCGGCCGGTTGATTTCGTGGATTTCGTCGCGACCGGGTACGACGGCAAGACGGTGCTGGGTCAGCGGGCCGCGCTGCGCCAGCTCGTCGGCCTGGTGCGCCAGATCCCGGACCAGGCGACGCGCGAGCTGTACGTTAACCGCCTGGCCGAGCGGTTCGGGGTGAGCCGGGGCGCGGTGCTGGAATCCGGGCCCAGGCCCGCGATATCCCGGCCGGTGAAGCGCGGCGGCAACCGGCTGGCCGAGCGGTTGGTGGCGATGATGGTCCAGGAGGCGGAGCTGGCCCGGATCGCCGGCGAGCTGGGCCTGGTCGAATGCATCGAGGACGAGGAACTGAAAGCGGTGGCGGAACTCGGGCTGGCGCATTGCGAAACGCCGGGATACGGAGCGGCGATGGTGCTGGACCGGGTTGAAGACCAGGAGATGAAGAAGCGGGTCGCGGGCTGGACGTTCAGTGAGCAGCGCGTCCTGCCGCCGGAGGAGTTCCGGACCTGGGCTGCCCGGCTGCGCGCCGGGTGGCTGGTCGAGCGGATACGCCGGGCCCATGAGCAGGGCCGGGAAGAGGAAGTCGAGCTTTTGACACGGGAGCGGGGCAAGCTGTTGAGCGGCGCCGCCCGGGAGAGGAGCGACAGTAAATGAAGCAGAAGATGACGACGCGCAAGAGTCGGGCCGGCACGGCAAAGTCAGCCGGGCGCCCGGCCGGGAAGAAGCTCGCGAAGCAGGCCGCCAGGCGGGCTCCGGGCGGCAAGAAACGGAAGTCGGTCGCAGGTTCGGCCAAGGCCGACAAGGTCGCCAGCGATTCCCGCAAGCGGTCCACCGCCGTCGACGAGCCGGCGGACCGCGCGGAGCGGTCCGGGTGGCTCAAGGCGGTGCTCGCCAAGGCATCGGGTGACAGCCAGATCACCTATGACGAGCTCGAGGAAACCATCCCGGAAGATGTCCTGATGTCGGCGGAGCGGCTCGACGAGCTGATCGCCGAGCTGGCGAGCCAGGGAATCAAGGTCACCGACGACCACGACCGGGTCCAGGTCGAGGTCAAGAAGGGGCCGAAGCCGACCATCCAGCGAACCGAGGACCCGACCAAGTCGTATTTTCGCGAGCTTTCGAAGCTGCCCCTGCTGACCCGCGAAGAGGAGATCCACTATTCGCGGGAAATGGAGGAGGGATACGACAGCATCATCGAGTTCATGTTCCGCCCGGTTGCGATGATGCGGAAGCTGGCCGAAGAGTGCGTTGCGATCGAGGAAGGCGCCCGGTCACTCGACCAGGTCGCGCGGGTCGAGTTCGAGTGCCTGTTCGACCAGAAGGCGCTGTCGCGTGACCGCCAGCGGTTCATCAACTACCTGAAGAAGATTCGTCGGGCGGCCGACCGGATCGAGGCGCTGGGCGAGCGAACCGGAGACCGCAAGGCGCGCGAGGAGATCGCCGAGCTGCGCCGCCAGGTTCACAACTGGATTCGCAAGATGTCGCTGCAGCACCACCTCGTCAATGCCTTCATGAGCGACTACAAGCAAGTCGCCCGGCGTGCCCTCGACCTTGCCGAGGAGCTGCAGGAGGCGCGCCAGGAGGGGCGCGGGCAGACCGACGAGACGCGCGAGCTCCGCCAGGAAGCCAGGACTTGCCAGCAGTTCCTCGGCGCGGGCACGTCCGAAATCCGGGCGACGCTCGACGAGATGGCGCGCTGCGAGGTCCGGATAATCGCCGCCCGGGACAAGATGATCGAGGGCAACGTCCGGCTGGTTATCTCGATTGCCAAGCGCTATGTCAACCGCGGCCTGGAATTCGCCGACCTCCTCGAGGAGGGCAATGTCGGCCTGATCAAGGCGGTCGAGAAGTTCAACTACCGCAAGGGATTCAAGTTCTCGACCTACGCGACGTGGTGGATCAAGCAGGCAATCACCCGGGCGATAGCCGACCAGTCCCGGACCGTGCGCGTGCCGGCCCATATCATCGACGCCATCAACAAGGTCGGCAAGCTCCAGCGCAAGTTCCAGCAGGAGTACGGCAGGGACGCGACCGTCGCCGAACTCGCCCAGCGGCTGTCGACGCCCAAGGAGAAGATCGAGGCGCTGACGCGGATATCCCAGTTCGGGGTGTCACTGGACAAGCCGGTTGACGACGACGAGTCGAGCTTCATCGGCGATTTCATCTGCGACGAGAAGTCGGCCTCGCCGTCGCACGCCGCCGGGGTGTCGCTCCTGGGAGAGAAGCTCGAGGAGGCGCTGAAGATTCTCTCCAAGCGCGAGGAGAAGGTCCTGCGGCTGCGGTTCGGGCTCGGCGACGGCTGCCCGCGGACGCTCGAAGAGGTCGGGCAGATTTTCAACATCACCCGCGAGCGGGTCCGCCAGATTGAAGCCAAGGCTCTGAAGAAGCTGCGCCACCCGGTCCGGTTGCGCAAGTTCGAGTCGCTGCGGGACATGCTCCGGTGAGCCTGGTCGGCCTCGTTTCGGATACCCACGACCACCTGGCCCGCTGCCGGGATGCTGCCGCGCTGTTCGACCGGCTCGGCGTCGCGGCCGTCATCCACTGCGGCGACATCGTGTCGCAGTTCGCGCTGGCCGAGTTCGGGCGGCTGCGCTGTCCGCTGGTCGGTGTGTTCGGCAACAACGACGGCGACCGCCCGGCGCTCGAGGAACGGGCGCGCGAGTTCGGGTTTGAGTTTTTCCCCGGGCCGCACCGGTTCGAGCTGACGGGTCGCGTGTTCTCGGTCAGTCACGAGCCGCCGACCGCGCGGCCGGACTGTGACTACATCGTTCACGGCCACACCCACCGGCCCGCGCACGTGCCGGGCGTGCCGCCGGTAATCAACCCGGGCGAGGCCTGCGGCTGGCTGACCGGGCTGGCCACGGTCGCGACGGTCGACACGGAAACCGGAGTCGTGGAGTTCCATGAGCTCGGCTGAGCGCGCCGGGCCGGGACTGGAGCCGGGCCTGTACGTTGTCAGCACGCCGATCGGCAACCTGGGCGACATGACCGAGCGTGCGAGGAGCGCGCTGGTCGGTGCGGACGCAATCGCCTGCGAGGATACCCGTCGGACCGGGGGGCTGCTCCGACACCTCGGGATCGCCAACCGCTTGATATCCTACCACGATCACAACAAGCTGCGCCGGACGCCGGAACTGCTCGAGATGCTTCGCCAGGGCAAGCGGCTGGCGCTGGCCACCGATGCCGGCACGCCGGGCATATCCGACCCGGGGTTCTACCTCGTGCGAGCGGCGGCGGAGCGGGGCATCCCGGTGCGGCCGGTGCCGGGCGCTTCGGCGTTGCTGGCCGCGCTGGTGATATCGGGCCTGCCGACCGACCGATTCGCCTTCGAGGGTTTCCTGCCGCGGCGCGACGGCCGGCGCCGCAAGCGCATCACGGCCCTCATCGGGGAGGAGCGGACGATGGTCTTCTATGAGTCGCCGCGGCGGGTGGGTCGATTGCTCGCGGACCTCGGTGAGCTGCTTGGCGACCGGCGCGTGGTGCTTTGCCGCGAGTTGACCAAGAAGTTCGAGGAGGTGCTCCGGGGCACGCTTGGGGAGGTGAGCGCGGCGATTGCCGGGCGGGAGCTGCGGGGCGAGGTGGTTGTCGTGGTGGCGGGACGTGAAGGAAGAGCATAAGCGCCAGGGCCGGCGGCTGCTCGGGCCGCTGGTTTCGTTGCTCGGGCGGGCCGGGGTGGCCCCGAACGCGGTAACGCTGGCCGCGCTGCCGTTGAGCGCGGGGGCGGCCTGGCTGTTCGCCATCGGCCGGTTCGCGTGGGCCGGCGCGCTCGCGGCGCTGGTCGGCCTGGCCGACACGCTGGACGGCGAGCTGGCGCGGACCTCGGGCCGAAAGTCCCGGTTCGGGGCCGTGCTCGATTCGACGGTGGACCGCCTGAGCGAGGCAATGGTGCTGGGCGGCATCGCCTGGTACTACTGGCCGGCCAGGTCGCTTCACGGTTTGCTGGCGCTGGTCGCGCTGGTGCTTTCGCTGATGGTCAGCTACGTCCGTGCCCGGGCCGAGGGCGCCGGGTTCGACTGCGCGGTCGGCTGGTTCGAACGCCCGGTACGGGTGCTGGTGTTGCTCGTCGGGGCGTTCGTCCTGGGCCGGACCTGGATGCCGGTCGCGCTCGGGGTCATCGCCCTGGGCAGCCTGGTCACCGTGGTCCAGCGGTTGATCCACGTGGGCAGGCAACGCGCTTGAGCACGCGGGTACTGCTGGTCGGCGTCGCGCGGTCCAGCCGGGACCGCTGGCTGCGTTCGGATTCGCTGGACGAGCTGGCCGAGTTGACCAGGACTGCGGGCGGGGAGGTGGTCGAGAAGCTCATCCAGGTCCGGGCGCGGCCCGAACCGGGAACCCTGGTGGGCCGCGGGATGGTCGAGCAACTGGCCCGGCTGTGCCGTGAGTACTCGATTGCGCTGGTGATATTCGACGAGTCGCTCAGCCCGACCCAGCAGCGCAACATCGAGCGCGAAGTCGGCGTGCGGACCATCGACCGGCCGGCGCTCATTCTTGACATCTTCGCGCTGCACGCCCGCACCGCCGAGGCCCGCATCCAGGTCGAGCTCGCCCAGCTCGAGTATCGGCAGAGCCGGCTGACCGGGTTGAGGACCGAACTGTCGCGGCTCGGCGGCGGCATCGGCACGCGCGGCCCGGGCGAGACCAGGCTCGAGGTGGACCGGCGGCGCATCCAGCAGCGGATTACCGCGCTGCGTCGGTCGCTGGCCCGGGTTGACCGTGAGCGGACCACCCAGCGCCGGCGCCGGCAGGGCCTTTTCAAGGCGGTACTGGTCGGCTACACCAACGCCGGCAAGTCAACTCTCTTCAACCGGCTGACCGATGCCGGCGTGCTGGTGTCGGAACGGCTGTTCGCAACCCTGGACCCGAGTACCCGCGTGGTCCGGCTGGAACGGCACGCGCCGGTGGTGTTCTCTGATACCGTCGGGTTCATTCGCCACCTGCCGCACGAGCTGGTCGCGAGTTTCCGGGCGACGTTGGCCGAGGTACGCGAGGCGGACTTGTTGCTGCATGTCGTTGACGCGACCGAGCCGCGCATCGCCGACCGCATCAGCGTGGTGGAGGAAACGCTCGAGCAGGTCGGGGCGGCAAACCGGCCGCGGCTGCTGGTGCTCTCCAAGTCGGACCGGCTGTACGACGACCTGCAGGTCGAGCGGCTGCGCAAGCAGTACCCGGACGCCGTCCTGATTTCAGGCAGCACCGGGGCCGGGCTGGATGACCTGCTCGACCGGATGCGGGCCAGCCTTGACCGGCAGATGGTCAGCCGGACGTTCACCGTGCCCGATTCCCGGCCCGACCTGCTGGCGCTGGTGCGGGGCGCGGGGCGGCTCATCAGCGAGCAGCAACTGGCCGGGCGGCGACGGCTGGTGGTTCGCGGGTTCAGGCCGGCGCTGGGCCGGGTGCGGCGCGAGTTCGACGAGGCCCTGCGGCCCGGCTAGCCTTCGGCCGCGGCCAGCACCTGCTCCAGCAGTTTCTCTTCCGGGACAACCCCGTCGAGCGATGCCGCGTGGTTGATCACCGTGCGCGGTACCGCCATCACGCCGTGGAGATTCGCCAGTTGCGGGAACTCGCCGGCGTCCACCGCGGCGGCGCTAACCTGCGGGCTTTCCTGCGCAAAACGGTGGGCGAGGGTGACCATCGCCGGGCAGTAGGGACAGGTAAGCGTCACGAAGACCTGGATGTCAACCGGCGTCTTCAGGCCGGCCAGCTTGTCGCGGGTGGCGCGCGCGAGGCCGCTGTCCGCGCGGGCGGACAGCTCGATCGCGGCCAGCAGTGAAGTGAATTCGTAGCCGGAAGGAATGCCGTTGAAGCGGATGCCCCGGTCGGAATCGCCAACGACGCAGAGCGTCGGCACGCGCTCGACGCCGTACTCGGCGGCCTTCCCCCGGTCGAGCTGGAGGTTGTGCACTTCGAGGTTGAGCCGGTCGGACAGGCCGGTCACTTCCTCGGCCAGTTCGCGCGCCTCGCGGCAGTGCGGGCACTCGACCTCCTGCGTGAACAGTACCAGCCGCACCGGCCGCTCGAGTTTGTCCAGCAGGCCGGACACCCGCTTGCGAACGCTGTCACTCAGCAACGCCATTGTTCCTCCTGGGCAGTTTTTCCCGGTGCCGGCGAAGGGGGAGAGCCGTTCAACCTGTCCCGGGCCAGCACCCGTCTTCCGGCCGGGTGCCGGCCCGGGCAACAGTATCGGTCAGTCTTCGATGGTGATGGCCGAGACCGGGCAGTCTTCGACGGCCTGGCGCGCGCAGTCCTCGGCGCCCTCGGGAACGATCTCGACCTTGGCCTTGGCGACATCGCCATCGAGTTCGAAGAGATCGGGACAGGAGTTGACACACAGCTCGCAGCCGGTGCACTCTTCGGCGTTGACGGATACCTTCATCGTTACCTCCGTGGTTTGATTGCGGCCGTTATCCCGGTCCGGTACCGGCGGACCCTTTTTTAGCCGATTTGGCGGCCGTGTCAAGCCCGGTCTTCGCCGGGCGGGTCAGGAAGGCGTGGACGAACGGCTCGATGGCGCCGGCCAGGACGCCGTCGACGTCGTGGGTTTCGACGTCGGTGCGGTGGTCCTTGACCAGCTGGTAGGGGAAGAGGACGTAGGAGCGGATCTGGTGGCCCCAGGCGATGTCGGTCTTGGCTTCCTCCAGGTGACGGAGCTGCTCGTCCTGCTCGCTGCGGAGCCGGTTGTGTATCCGGGCCCTGAGGATTTTCAGCGCGTTCTGCTTGTTTTGAAGCTGGGAGCGTTCATTCTGGCAGACGACGACCAGCCCGGTGGGCGTGTGGGTGATGCGAACCGCCGAGCTGACCTTGTTGACGTTCTGTCCGCCGTGACCGCCGGCGCGGAAGGTGTCGATCCGGAGGTCGTTCGGGTTGATTTCGACCTCGACTTCCTCGACCTCGGGGTAGACCGCAACCGCGGCGAACGTCGTGTGCCGGCGGCCGTTGGCGTCAAACGGCGAGGTGCGGACCAGCCGGTGGACCCCGGCTTCGGACTTGAGCAGGCCGTAGGCGTTGGCGCCGGTGACCTCGAGGGTGACGTCCTTGAACCCGGCCTCTTCGTTGGGCTGGATGTCGAGCACCCGGTACTTCAGTTCCCGGCGTTCGAGGTAGTGGGTGTACATCCGGTAGAGCATCCCGACCCAGTCGCAGGATTCGGTGCCGCCGGCCCCGGGATGGATCGACAGGATAGCGGAGCGCGCATCCTCGGGCGAGCAGAACATCCCGCGTTCCTCGAGCGCCACGAGGTCGGACTCGGCCCGGGCGATGAGCCGGTCGAGCTCGGTCCCGGCCTGGTCGTCGTCCTCGAAGAGCTCGTCGAGTTCGGCCGCGTCCGCCAGCTCGGACTCGATCCGGGCGAAGTGTTCGACGATGTCCTGGGCAGAGGCGAGGCGGCGCATCGCCTCCTGGGCGCCGGCGGGGTTGTCCCAGAAATCGGGACGGGCGCTCTGTTCCTGGAGCCGGGTCAGCTCGCGCCTGCGTCCGGCGAGGTCAAAGAAACTCCTTCGCCGCCCCGAGACGCCCGGTCAGCCGTCTTATCGTCTGCGCCCGGGAGCCGGCATTGCGCGGGTCGGCCACGCCGCGCTACCCGGCTGACTCGGTCTCGGCCCCGGGAGCGGCCTTCTTGCGGGTCTTCGGCTTGGGCTCGGCCTTGGGCTTCGGGGCGGCCTTGGGCCGCGGTGTGACCTTCCGCTTGGTGGGCGCGGTCTCGCCGTACTTGCGGCGGAACTTCTCGACGCGGCCGGCCGTGTCCACCAGCTTCTGCTTGCCGGTGAAGAACGGGTGGCAGGCGGAGCAGAGGTCGACGGACACCTTCGGCTTCGTGCCCCGCGTCTTGACGACATTGCCGCAGGCACAGGTGATGGTGCACTCGACGTACTTCGGGTGGATCTTGTCTTTCATCTTGTCACCTAGCTTTCGCTCATCGAATCAAGGAACTCCTGATTGTTACGCGTCAGCCGCATCTTGTCAAGCACGAACTCCATCATCTCGACCGGGCTCAGCTCGGCGAGCAGCTTGCGCAGAACCCATACCCGGCTCAGTTCGAAGTCGGTGAGCAGCAGCTCTTCCTTGCGCGAGCCGGAGCGCTGCAGGTCGATGGCCGGGTAGATGCGCCGGTCGGCCAGCTTGCGGTCGAGGTCGAGTTCGGTATTGCCGGTACCTTTGAACTCCTCGAAGATCACCTCGTCCATCCGCGACCCGGTCTCGACCAGCGCGGTGGCGATGATCGTCAGGCTGCCGCCCTCCTCGATATTGCGCGCCGTGCCGAAGAACTTCTTCGGCTTCTGGAGCGCGTTCGAGTCGAGACCGCCCGAGAGCGTGCGGCCCGAGTGCGGCACCACCAGGTTGTGGGCGCGCGACAGCCGGGTGATCGAGTCGAGCAGGATGACGACGTCCTGGCCCTGCTCGACCAGCCGCTTGGCCTTCTCCAGTACCATATTGGCCACCTGGACGTGTCGCTCCGGGATCTCGTCAAAGGTCGAGCTGATCACCTCGGCCTTGACCGACCGCTCCATGTCGGTCACTTCCTCGGGCCGCTCGTCGATCAGCAGGATGATGAGCTTGATCTCGGGGTGGTTGGCGGTGATGCTGTTGGCAATCTTCTGGAGCAGGATGGTCTTGCCAGCCCGCGGCGGCGAAACGATGAGGCCGCGCTGGCCCCGGCCCAGCGGTACGAACAGGTCGACCACCCGGCGGGAGAAGTCCTTCTCGGGTTCGGGCAGTTCGAGCTTGATGCGCTGGGTCGCGTAGAGCGGCGTGAGGGCGTCGAACGGCACCCGGGAGCGGAGCTGCTCGACCGGCCCGCCGTTGACCGAGTCCATTCGCAGGAGCGCGAAATAGCGCTCGGAGTTCTTGGGCGGGCGGGCGGTCCCGACGATGGTGTCCCCGGTCTTGAGCATGAACTTCTTGACCTGGGACGGGGAAACGTAGATGTCGTCCGACGAAGGCAGGTAGCTGTAATCGGGGGAGCGCAGGAACCCGAAACCCTCCTCGAGCGTTTCGAGCACGCCGGACACCTGGACGCCGTCGCTGCCGGATTTCTTCTGCCGGGCTTCGGCTTCCAGGATTGCCATCACGAGGCCCTGCTTCCGCTTCTCGCGGTAGCCGGTCAGGTTGAGGGACTCGGCAATCTCGTACAGCTCGCCGATTTTCTTGTCTCTGAGCTCTTCTTGAGTCATCGCTTTCTCCTGTGCTTTGGCCTGTGCGCTCCCGTCCCCGGCACGCGGTTCCTGGTGGGTGTTGGTCGCCTTTGACGGATGCGTCCTTCCCGTTTCTGCCCCCGGCATGCCACGAAACAGCCAACGGCTGCCGTTCAGTCGGGACTTCTCCGTGGGAGCAGGACAGCTACCGATTGCTACCTGTTTCCTGTCGAGCGCAAGTATAGGAAATCCTGCGCCGGTGTCAACTTCCCCATCGGCAGCAGGCGGCAGCCCCCCGGGCATTGCGCGGCAACCGCGGTCCGGGACGGCGGGTCCGGGCCGGGCTTGTCCGGCGGCTCAGGCGCCGGCCGGCAGGGCGACCGGCAGCCGAGCTCTGGCCCGCGGTCCCCTGCCCACCCTGCCCACGGAAGGGCACCCGACTGAGCGGGAAGCCGGGGCCGTGGCTCAGGGACCGGTTCAAGCCCGGCATCGCCCGAGTCCCGCCTTGCCGATTGGCGCCGGCACCGAACCGGGGGGTGACCCCCGGTGTGACGCGGCAGTCCGCGCGCGCGGCCGTGAGAAAGGCAGGAGGCGACCGTTCAAGGCGGCCTGGGAGCCATTCCTGACATCAGGTGTGGATAACAGTGGGAATAATGTGGATAAGTATCCAGTATTGAATGACGTAAGTTAAAGATTTTTCTTGACAAACAGAACTGTGGGGATATAGTGCATCACCAGTGAATGAAGGTGGCAGACGATGACAACCTCAGGCAATCAGAAAGCAGACGGCCGCGCTGTACCGGGCGGCCGGGCCGGGTCGGTCAGGGGTTGACGTGTTTCGTTTTGTAGGTCAGTTTCGGCACGCGGTGGACGCCAAGGGGAGGCTGGCAATCCCGGGGCAGTTCCGGTCGCAGCTCGACCCGAACGACGGTGGCGCGTTCGTCCTGCAAAAGGGCTTGGGCGGAACGATCGAGGTCTACCCGCTGTCGGCGTTCCAGGAGTTCTGCGAGCAGGACTTGAACCGGTTGCCGAAGTACCAGCCGCGGTCGCGGATCGTGCGCTTCATGCGGTTCGGTTTCGGGAGCGAGGTGGCGCTCGATTCCCAGAACCGCGTGCTGATACCGCGGTGGATGCTGGACGATGCCGGCATCACCAACGAGGCGGTCGTGGTCGGGAACGGTGAGTTCTTCCAGGTCTGGGAGCCGAAGCGTTTCGAGGAGTTCAGTCGGCAGGCTGCCGAGCGCTACGAAGACGACCTGGTGGCGCTCGAGCGGCAGGGATGGACCGAGAGAACCGACAATGCCGGCACCGCCGACGCCGAAGTTCCATGAACCGGTCCTGGTCGAAGCGGTTCTCGACCTGTTGCGTCCGGGCGCGGGGACGTTGGTTGACTGCACGCTCGGGGCCGGCGGTCATGCCCGCGCGCTAGCCGGCCGGGCGGCCGGGGCCCGGTTACTGGGAATCGACGCCGACCCGGCCGCAGTGGCAGAGGCCGGCAGGCGGTTGTCCGACTTGATCGACAAACGGGAAGTGTTCGTCAGGCACGATGATTATGTGCGATTGGTGGCAATCGTTGATGAATTGGAACTCAAACCGGTGATGGGCGTGCTCCTCGACCTGGGCGCGTCCTGGCATCAGTTGCGTACCCCCGGGCGGGGGTTCGGCTTTGCCGCCGAGGGACCGCTGGACATGAGATTCGACCCGGGCAAGGGGCCGACCGCCGGTGAGTTGATTGCCCGCGCACCGGTCGGTGAGATCGAGCGCTGGCTGCGGGAGTACGGCGAAGAGCCGTTTGCCCGGCGCATCGCCCGCCGGATAGACGAGAACCGGCCGGCGCTCGGTACCACCGCCGACCTGGCGATGCTGGTGCGGCGGTCGGTGCCGCGTGCCCGCCAGCGCCGCACCCTGGCGCGGGTTTTCCAGGCTCTTCGCATCCGGGTGAACGACGAACTGGCAAAGGTCCGGGCGGGCATCGAGGCCGCAATCGAGGTTCTCGCCCCGGGCGGGCGGCTGGTGGTAATATCCTACCACAGCCTCGAGGACCGGATCGTCAAGACAAGGTTCCGTGCCGGGGCGCAGGCCGGCGAGCTGGTCGTCCTGACCCGGCGGCCGGTGCGGCCAGGCGCCGCGGAAGCGGCCCGCAACCCGGCCGCGCGCAGCGCCAAGCTCCGGGCCGCGGAGAAGGCGGGATGAGAACGCTGGTGCTGGTCGGGGTTGCGTTCCTGCTCGGGGCGATGGCGATGGGCTACATCTTTCAGCGTGACTGGTCGGTGCGGCTCACCCGCGTCCAGGAACAGCAGGCGACCCGGCGGCGGGTGCTCGTTGATGTCCGTGACAGCCTGCGCATCGAGATCGACCGGCGGGCGGGCCTGGCCCGGCTGCAGCGGCTGGCGGGCATCGGCCGGTCGGCGAACGGCGAAGAGCGAGTGTCGAATGATGAGTGACGAACTGGCGGGCCGGAAGTGAGCGAGGAATGAAGCGGCGCAATCCCAGGCCGCGGCAGCCGGCAACCTACCGGCTCGGTTCCTGGAATCGCCGCACTGCCCGGCCGCGGGCGCCCCGGGGCGAGAGCCGGGTGCGTTTCCGCGGCACCAAGTACAACACGACCCGGCCCAAGGTGATGCTCGCGGTGCTGCTCGGGGTGGCCGGCCTGCTGCTCGCCCGCTACATCCAGATCCAGGTGTTCCGGGGCGCGGACCACGCCCGGACCGCGCGCAACCAGCACCGCGCCACGGTTCAGCTGGCCGCGGACCGGGGCCAGTTGCTGGACTGCCGGGGGCGCCTGCTGACGCAGAACAGCACTGCTTGTTCGGTGCTGGTGTGGCCGGGCGAGCTGCGGCGGCTTGATTCGCTGGAGCGGCTGCGGGGGATCGAACGGCCGCCGCGGCCGGCGCGGTTGGCGGCGATTCTCGACCGGGCCGGCCTGGGCGACTCGGCCCGGGTCCACCGGGAACTGGCCGCACGCGACGGCTACTACTGCTTCGCCAGCGGCCTTGACTACAAGGTCGGCGAGGCGCTCGACCGGGAGCTTGTCCGCGCCGGGCTGAACGACTACGTCGTCGTCGCCGAGCAGCACGACCGGGTGTATCCGTACGGTGCGGTCTGTTCACGCCTGCTGGGCTATGTCCGGCCTGGTGACAATGGCCAGTCGGGTCAGTCCGGGCTGGAAGCGTACTACGATTCGTTGCTGTCGGGCCGGCCCGGACTGGCCCAGGTCCAGAAGGACCGCGTCGGGTTCCACCTGCTCGACCCGGGATGCCCGCGGGTCGAGCCGGTGCACGGCGCCAACCTGCGGTTGACCATCGATGTCGAGGTCCAGCAGGCGTGCTTCGATGCCCTGGAGGAATCGGTGCGCGAGAGCGGGGCGCTCGGCGGCTCGGCCGTGGTGCTGGATGCGAAGACCGGCGCCATCCTCGCGCTGGCCGACTACCCTTCATACGACCCGGCCGAGTACGGCCGGCACCTGGACCGGCACCGGTGCTCGGCGGTGGCCGACCTGGTCGAGCCGGGCTCTTCGTTCAAGATCGTGGTGTGCGCCGCCGCGCTCGAGAGCCCGCGCGGGCTCGAACTTGCCGCGCGGCAGTACGACGTTTCACGGGGATTCATCGAGATCAAGGGCCGGACCATCAAGGACGTGCACAAGCACGGCGTGCTGTCGTTCGACAGCCTGCTCATCCTCTCCTCGAACCCGGGCGTCGCCCTGCTGGCACAGGAACTCGAGCCCGAGCAGTTCCACCGGACCGCCCGGGCGTTGGGTTTCGGCGAGCCGGTCAACGTCGGTGTCCCGGGTGAGGCGGGCGGGTTGCTGGACCGGCCCGAGCAGTTGGACCCGCTGCGCCGGGCAAACATCGCATTCGGCCAGGGGGTGGCGGTGTCGCTGCTCCAGCTTGCCGCCGCCTATTTGTGCGTCGCCAATGACGGCCGCTACGTTCAGCCCTACGTTGTCCAGGCGGTCGAGAGCCGGAGGGACACCGTCTACCAACACGGCCCGGCGGCGACCCGCGCCGCCCTGCGACCGGCGACCGCGCTGCGGCTGAAGCGGGCGTTGCGCCGGGTGGTGACCGAGGGCACCGGCCCGCTTGCCGCGATTCCCGGTACCGAGGCGTGCGGCAAGACCGGCACTGCCCAGAAACTGGAGTGGGACGCGGCCCGACGCCGCAAGGTGTATTCCCAGACCAAATCGCTGATGTCTTTCGCGGGATTCTTCCCGCTGGAGGACCCCGAGTACGTCATCGCGGTGATGGTGGATGAGCCGGTCCGGGGTCGGTTCGCCAGTTCGGTTGCCTGCCCGGTTTTCCGGAGCATCGGCGAGGAGTTGCTGGCGCTGGAGCGGTTGCGAACGGGCCAGGAGTCGGTCGCGCTGGTCCTGCCCGCGCCGGGAGGCAGGGAGAACGTCGCGAGCCGCGACGGGGGAGTCGGCGCGTCGGACAGCGAGAGCCAACGGGCCGAAGCCGGGGCCCGGGGGACGGCCGGCGGCAACCGGCGGGGCGGCAGATGAAGCGGTTGAGCGAGCTGGTGCGCGGCATTCCGTGCACGGTCGAAGGCAACAAGGACGTCGAGATCAAGGGGCTGGCGTTCCACTCGGCGCAGGCGAAGCCGGGCTTCCTGTTTGTCGCGGTGCCGGGGTTCCGCGTGTCCGGCTCCGAGTTCATTGACGACGCCATCAACCGGGGCGCGGTCGCGGTGGCGACCGACGACATCCGTAACGTGCGGAAGAACTGGGTGACGGTGATCGTCACCGGGTCGCCCCGGCGTTTCCTGGCCCAGATTGCCAACCGGTTCTTTGATTTCCCGGCGCGAAAGCTGGAACTCGTGGGCGTTACCGGGACCAATGGCAAGACCACGACCACTTACCTGTTGCGTTCGATGGCCGGCGCCGCGGGCCGGCGGACCGGCCTGGTCGGGACGATCGAGTATTCGGACGGGCAGGAGACCTGGCCGGCCGCACAGACCACGCCCGAGAGCTTGGATTTCGTCCGGCTGCTCGAGCGGATGGTGGCGAACGGCGTGGAGGTGTGCGCGGCCGAGGTGTCGTCGCACGCGCTGGAGCTGGACCGGGTTTTCGACCTGGATTTCCGGGCCGCGGTGTTCACCAACCTGTCGCAGGACCACCTCGACTTTCACCGGTCGTTGCGCGCGTACCGGGACGCCAAGCTGAGGCTCTTTGACGGGCTTGCGCCGACCAGTACCGCGGTGGTGAACATCGACGACCCGGTCGGGCATGACGTGCTGGGCGTCACCCGGGCTAGGAGGATTACTTTCGGTACCCGCGATGACCTGGCCGAGCAGCCGGACGTGCTGGGTTCGGTGCGGGCGGTGCGCGCCGACGGGCTCGAACTCGCGGTGCGCGCGGGCGGGGCCGAGCACGCGGTCCGGCTGAAGCTCATCGGTCGCCACAACCTGATGAACCTGCTGGCAGCCTGGGGTGTCGGGTTGGCGCTGGGCTGGGAGCCGGATGCGATGATCGCGGGCGCCGAGGCGCTGGAGTGCGTGCCCGGGCGGCTCGAGCCGGTCCCGCTCGACCGGCCGTTCCGGGTCTTCGTGGATTACGCGCACACGCCCGAGGCGCTGGAACGGGTTCTCGAAACCGTGCGCGAGTTCACCCGGGGGCGGGTCATCGCGGTGTTCGGGGCGGGGGGGGACCGCGACCGCGAGAAGCGCCCGCTGATGGGCCGGGCGGTGGCGGCGCGCGCCGACGTCGCGGTGGTGACTTCCGACAACCCGCGTTCCGAGCCGCCGGACTCGATCATTGCCGCAATCGTCGCCGGGATGAGCAACGGTTGCGAACAGCTCGTCGAGCCTGACCGGCGCGAAGCGATCGGCCGGGCGCTCAAGCTGGCCCGCGCCGGCGACACCGTTGTCGTGGCGGGCAAGGGCCACGAGGATTACCAGCTGGTCGGCAATGAGCGACGCGATTTCGACGACCGCAGGGTCGTCCGGGAACTGCTCGAAGGCTAGATGCTCTACCACCTGCTGGTCCCGCTGCGCGAGAGTGTCGGGCCGCTCAACCTGTTCCGCTACATTACCTTCCGGGCAGCGGCCGCGGGCGGGCTGGCGCTGGTCCTGATGCTGGTGTTCGGCGGTGCGCTGATCCGGCTGGTGAAGCGGCTGCAGATCGGCCAGCGCATCCGCGAGGAGGTGCCGGAGCGGCATCGTCAGAAGGCGGGCACGCCGACGATGGGCGGCCTGCTGATCCTCGTCGCGGGCGCGGCCGGCGCGTTGCTGTTCGCCGATCTGACGAACCGGTTCGTCCAGCTCGGGTTGCTGGTGCTGGTCTGGCTGGGAGCGCTCGGGGTGTGGGACGACCTTGTCAAGGTGCGCAGGGGCAAGCCGCGCGGCGTGTCGAAGACCGCCAAGCTGGTCGCCCAGTTCGGGCTGGCGCTGACCGTCGGCGCGGTCCTGTACTTCCTGCCGCCCGACCCGGCAATCCGGACCCAGACCAACGTGCTGCTTTTCAAGAACCTTCGGTTCGAGTTCGGCGTCCTCTATGTCCCGTTCGTGATGTTGGTCGTCGTTGCCGCCTCCAACGCCGTGAACCTGAGCGACGGGCTCGACGGCCTGGCCCCGGGGCTGTTGATCGTTGCCCTGGGCAGCTATGCCGTGCTCTGCTACGTTTCGGGCCACGCCGAGCTGGCCAGGTACCTGAACTTGATGTTCGTCCGCGGGTGCGGCGAGATGGCGGTCTACTGCGCCGCGCTCGCCGGCGCGTGCCTGGGGTTTCTCTGGTTCAACTGCCACCCGGCCCAGGTCTTCATGGGCGACACCGGCTCGCTGCCGCTGGGCGGGGCGCTGGGACTGGCGGCGATCGTCTCGAAGCACGAGGTGCTGCTCCTGCTGATCGGGGGGGTGTTCGTGCTCGAGACCGGGTCGGTGTTGCTGCAGGTCGGCTGGTTTCGGGCGACCGGCGGCAAGCGGCTCTTCCGAATGGCGCCGCTGCACCACCACTTCGAACTCGGCGGCTGGACCGAAACCCAGGTGGTCACGAGGTTCATCATACTGGCCGTGCTTTTCGGGTTGGTGGCGCTGGCCTCGCTGAAGATAAGATGATGCGCGACCCCGGGGAACTCGCCGGCAGCCGCGTGATGGTCTTGGGCCTGGGTCGCTCGGGCGAGGCGGCGGCGCGGTTGCTGCTCCAGCACGGGGCCCGGGTTGCCGGCTGGGACGATGCCGGCCCGCGCCGGAGCGGAGCCGGCGCCCAGCGACTCGCGCGGCGCGGGATGACGGTTCCGCGCGACCCGGCGCGGTGGCGCGGCGACTTCGCGGTCAAGAGCCCGGGAATCCCGGCCGGCAACGACGCGGTGCGCCAGCTCGAACGGCGCGGGGTGCCGGTGTACGACGAACTGGACTTCGCCAGCCGGTTCGTGCCCGGGGTGATGGTCGCGGTCACCGGCACCAACGGCAAGTCGACGACAACGGCACTGGTCGGGCTGGCGCTCGAGAAGGCCGGGCTCCGGGTGTTCGTGGGCGGCAATCTCGCGCCGGGCCGGCCGCTGTCGGCCGGGCTGCTGGGACCGGGCCGCGACTGCTATGTCGTCGAGGTGTCGAGCTTCCAGCTCGAGCGTGCCCGCTGGCTGGCGCCGGACGTGGCGGTGCTGCTGAATATCAGTCCCGACCATCTCGACCGGCACCGGGACATCGGTGACTACGCCGAATGCAAGTACCGCCTGCTCGACCGCCAGCCGGAAACGGCGACCGCGGTGCTCAACGCCGACGACCCGCTGGTGATGAAGGCGTGCCGGCGCGGCCGGGCCGGCCGGCTGTTCTTCTCATTGCGACGCCGGGTGGACGGGGCCTACCGGGCCGGCGGCGCGGTGCGGTTCCGGGGAGAGACGGTGATGGCGACGTCCGAGCTCCGGTTGCCCGGCCGGCACAACGTCGCCAACGTCCTGGCGATGACCTGTGCGGCGCGTGCTCTCGGGGCGCCGAACCGGGCAATCCGGGCCGCGGCTCGCGGTTTCGCCGGCCTGCCCCACCGGCTCGAGCGGGTTCCGACGCGCGACGGGCGGGTCTGGGTCAACTCGTCGATGACCACCAACCCGGGCGCGGGCGTGGCGGCGCTCGAGTCCTTCGGCCGCAAGGTGGTGCTGATTGCCGGGGGCAAGTCCAAGGGCCTGCCGGTCGGCGAATTCCTGGCGGCGGTGCGGCGCCGGGCAAAGTGGGCGATACTGACCGGGGAGAACGGGCCGGAACTGGCCGAGTCGCTCCGCGCGGCCGGGTTCGAGCGCTGCGAAGTGCAGGCAACGCTGTTGGGTGCGGTGAGCGCGGCTCGAAGCCGGGCCCGGCGCGGCGACGTCGTGCTGTTCGCGCCGGCCTTTGCCAGCTTCGACCAGTTCCGCGACTTCCAGGAACGCGGCGAGCGGTTCCGGCGGGAGGTGATGAGTGCCGCGTAGGCCGGTGCGACGCCAGCCGGTTGCCTGGGGTCAGCGGCGCAGTGACGTCAAACCGCGCGCCCGGCAGCAGCCGCTGACCTCGGTGGTGCGCGAGACGCCCAGCCAGCCCGTGGACGGCACCCTGCTGGTGGTGATCGTCACGCTGGTGCTGGCCGGAATCGTGGTCGCCTACACGACGACCTTCCACAAGGGCCCGGAACACCTCCAGGCTCACCTGCTCCGGGTGGGACTCGGCATCGTCGCGCTGGTCGTCGGGATGCTGATCCCTCACACTTTCTACGGGCGCAGGTTCCGCTGGGTGATACTGGCTATCGCCCTCGGGCTGCTGGCCGCGACGCTGGTCTTCGGCAAGACCACCAAGGGTGCGGAGCGCTGGCTCGAACTGCCCGGGATCCCGTTTCAGCTCCAGCCGTCGGAGATTGCCAAGTTCGCGCTGCCGATGTGGCTGGCGGCCTGGTTCTGGGACCTGGAGGAGAAGCAGAAGCAGGACCTCGCTTTCCACAACACCCTGCTGGTGCCCGGCCTGGTGGTCTTCGCGTTCCTTGCCCTGACCGTTGCCCAGAAGTCCATCGGCACGACCTTCATCATGGCGGTGTCGGCGCTGGCGCTGTTCCTGCTTGCCGGCGTGAAGCTGAACTACTTCGTCCCGGCGGCCCTGCTGGTCGCGGCGCTGCTGGTCGGCGCGGTGCTGTTCTTCCCGCACGGTTCGAGCCGGCTGCTGGCGTTCCTGACCGGCAAACCCTGGCAGCAGGTCCAGGCCGAGCTGGCCATCGGCTCGGGCGGGCTGTTCGGTGTCGGCGTGGGGGGCGGCGAGCACAGCCGGCTGTTCGTGCCCGAGGTGGGGACGGATTTCGCGGTCGCGGCGCTGTGCGAGGAGTTCGGCCTGCTCGGCACGCTGGGCGTGTTTGGTCTCTACTCGGCATGGCTGTGGCGGGGCATCCGCATCGGGCTGCAGGCCCAGGAGCATTTCGGGAAGTACCTGGCCCCCGGCATCGCGGTGACGGTCTTCGTCTACGCGATGGTCCACATCGGGGTGGCGGCGGGCGTGCTGCCGACCACCGGCCAGCCGTTGCCGTTCGTCAGTTACGGCGGCACGGCGATGATCGCCAACCTGTTCGCGGCGGGCGTGCTGCTGAACGTGTCACGATACAACTGGAGGCGGAATGCGGTTCCTGGTGGCAGCGGGCGGAACGGGAGGCCATATCCTGCCGGCGCTCGCGCTGGCTTCTGAGCTGATGAAGGCCGGTCACGACCTTTGCTGGTTGGGCCGGGCCGACGGCATGGAGGCCGACCTGGTGAAGCGTGCCGGGTTCCGTTTCACGCCGGTGCCGGCGGCCCGGCTGCCGGGACGGCGGCTGCACCGCGCGCCCGGCTGGCTGGCCGCGACGCTGCGTGGCGTGGCGGTTTCGGGCGCGGCAATCCGCGACGAACGGGCCGACGCGCTGGTCGCGGCCGGTGGCTATGTCAGCGTCGGGCCGCTGGTGGCGGCGCGGCTCCAGAGGTTGCCGTACTTCCTGCTCGAGCAGAACCGGCGGCCGGGCCGGGTCACCCGGATGTTCGCCCCGGGCGCGCGCCGGGTGTTCTGCGGCTTCCCGCCCGAGCCCGGCCTGCGGGCCGACGTCGAAGTGACCGGCAACCCGCTGCGGCCCGGGCCGGCGGCCGGGCAGCGGGCCGACGACGGCCGCACCGTGCTGGTGCTGGGCGGCTCACTGGGCGCGCGCGCCCTGAGCCTGGCCGCGCTTGACGCGGCGGCGGCGCTGACCAACCTGAGATTCACCATCCTGACCGGGCACCGGGACTACGCGCTGGTGAAGTCCCGGGTCCGCTCGGCCAACTGCGAGCTGGTGGAGTTCACCGACCGGCCCGAGGAACTCTACCGGCAGGCGACGATAGCGGTCTCCCGGGCAGGCGGCATGGTCCTGTCAGAACTGGTTGCCTCCGGCATTCCAGCCATCCTTGTACCCTACCCACATGCCACCGACCGGCACCAGGACGCCAACGCCGAATGGCTGGCTTCCAACGGTGCCGCCATCACCCTGGACCAGGCCCGCCTGTCCGGGCTGACCGTGACGATACGCGGACTGATCGACGATGATGAGCGGCGGAGCCGGATGTCCGCCGCGGCGCGCCGGTTGGCTTTGCCGGGCGCGGGCGCGGCCATTGCCGAAAGGATGGGCGAATGCTTGGCCGCCTGAGGCACGTCCACTTCGTCGG
>JAFGQF010000120.1 GCA_016935775.1 Caldifarciminota bacterium | reverse complement strand
CGCGAGGTCGCGCTGCGCCGGGCCGCGGCCGAGTGGCCGGGCAACCGGCCCGGCCCGGTGGTTCCGTACCTGGACGAGGACGGCGCGATGGCGGCCTGGATGTTCCTGTTCCGCTGCGACGGCCGCGAGTTCCCGGAGTCCGAGGCGGTCGAGGACGACGCCCGCGCGCTGCGCGAGAAGCTCGGCCCGGGCGCCGACCTGTCCCGGCCGCTGACCGAGTATGGCTACGTGCTGGTCTCGGCCCGCGAGGACCGGGCGCCGGTGCTTTGTTTCGGCCGCGGGTTCTCGGAGTTCCACGCGCTTGGCCGGCGGGCGGTCGAGCGGGCCGCCGCGCGGCTGGGGGCCGGTGCCGGGCTGAGCCGGCTCTACCTCGTATTCCCGAAGGTGTACCTCGAAGTCACCGGCCCGGGCGGTGAAACGGTCGTCTTCGGCAGCCACTTCGAGCAGGAGTGGGAGTCGCGGGAGGCGTTCCGGGCCGACGTCGCGCGCAAGCGGGCGGCACTGGCCGAGGAATACCCGGTAGACCGCGAGGAGACCACGCGCCGGCACCGCGAGGAGTGGCAGCGGGCGCTGGCCTTCGAGCCGCGCGACTACAGCGAGCACTACGTGCCGGGTTACGACCGGGCGCCGTTCTACGACTGGAGCTACGGCTGCACGCCGACCTCGGCGGCGATCGTGATGGGCTGGATTGACCGGACCCAGAACTACGGCCGGCTGGTGGACTGGTTCTGGCAGCGCTACGACATGGTCGAGGGCCAGATGGACTGGCAGATACCGAACGTCCAGCGCGAGTGCGCGCTGGCGATGTACACCGACACGACGACCGGCGGCACGATGGTCAATTTCATCTCGCCCGGGCTGCGCCAGGTCGGCAACGACAACGGCTACAGCTTCACGACCGTGAGCCAGATGGGCGGTTCGTACAACGACTGGGCGTGGAGCACCATCACCAGCGAGGTCAACTCGGGCTTTGGGTTCGTCTGGTCGGCGCTCTGGGAGATTCACTCGCTCGCCCTTTTCGGGTACCGGACCGACGACCAGTACGTCTACGTCCACAACACCTGGTGGCAGCCGGCCGCGTGGTGGGCGCATTCCGGGCCGGACTGGTCGTACGTGGACTCGCCCCACCCGTCGGGTGGCGACCCGAAGAAGCTCGAACTGACCTTCCCGCTGGGCGACACCTTCTACGGCTCGCACGGCCGGGGTGAGGTGTTCCAGGTCGGCGACACGGTGCCGATAACCTGGACCAACAACGGCAACCCGGGCACGCGGGTGGACATCGACTGGTCCACCAACGGCGGGCGGACCTGGCAGGCCCTGGTCGGAAACCTGCCCGACAACGGCAGTCACGGCTGGTTCCTCGATTCTTCGATGCAGGCGCTGGACACGGTCCGGCTTCGGCTGAAGCAGTACTCGAACAGTACCTATACCTCGGGCGACGCCACCTTCGGCAGCTTCGCGCTGAACCGGGAGCCGCGGCCGCCGGTATCGCTGGCCCCGCCGAACGGCCGGCAGCTCTTCGACCCGCCGGTGATACTGCTGGTGGACTCGACGCGGGAAGACATCGACAGCTTCGATTTCCGGGTGTTGCAGAGCACCGACACCATCTGGCGCGAGCGCGGAACATCGCCGGTCTGCGCGCTGCCCGACAGCCTGTTCATCTACGGCCGGTCCTACAAGTGGCTCTGCCGGGCCTGGAACACCTTCGGGTGGGGGCCGTTCGGGGCGCCGTGGTCGTTCTGGTGCCGCTTCCAGTCCGGGGTGGAGGAAGCCCCGGGCGCGGCCGCGGGCGGAGCCTTCGAGGTCGCGACGGTGGCCGGTGGCCCGGTGCGGTTCGCGCTGGCCGCCCCGGTTCCGGGCGCGGTGCTGGTGGTCTACGACGCGCTGGGAGCCAGGGTGCGCGAGCTGGGTTTCGAGGGCCGCGAGCTGGCGTGGGACCGGCGCGACGGGGCCGGCCGCCGGGTGATGCCCGGGCTCTACTTCGCCCGGCTCGAGGCCGGGAGCGGCACCGAGACGCGCAAGCTGGTGTTGCTGGACTAGCGGGCGCGAGACAGTTCAACCGGGGCCGGCCCCGGGCTTCAGGTGTGGAACTCGAGGATGTCCCGGTCCTGGACAACGTGGGCGCGCTCGACGCGCTGGCCGTCGTAGCCCGCGTCGTTCCAGAGCCGGGCGAAGCTCAGCCCGGCGGCGATGTCCTTGTGCAGGTGCTGGGCCGCGTCGAGCACGGTCGAGCCCTCGGGCAGGATGACCGGGTCCTTCATATCGGCCGGGTGGCCGGGCCGCTTGGTGTAGACCCGGGTGATGCGCAGGGCGCGGAACAGCCGGCGTTTGAGCTCGTCCAGCCCCTGGCCGGTCTCGACCGACACCGGCAGGACCTCGACTTCGCCAATCAGCTCCCGGAGGATCTCGAGCCGGTCGAGCGCCTGGGAATCGTCGGCTTTGGTCCCTACCCGCAGCAGCGGCTTGACGACAATCCCCTCGGCCGGTTCGAACCCGATGCGGGCCTCGGCCAGCAGGCCGGCGACCCGCTCGGTTGATTCGAGCAGGTCGTCGTCGCCGAGGTCGATGAGCCAGGCGGCGATGTCGGCGGTGCGGATGATGTGGAACACCCAGGCCGGCGCCTCGGGCGCGACCGGCGGCGTGTCCACGAGCTGGACCTGGATGTCCTCGTAGAGCATCATCCCGGCGGCGGGCGCGGTGGTGGTGAACGGCCAGGGCGCGACCTGGGCCGGCAGCCCGGTGAGCGCCGCGACCAGCGCCGACTTGCCGCAGTTGGGCGGTCCGAAGACCGCGACCTGGCCCGCGCCCTGCTTCTCGACGTGGAACCAGTCCTGGCGCCGGGCGCCGCCCTTCTTCGTCCCGAGCTCCTTGCGCAGCTTCGCGATGCGGCTCTTCAGGTCGGCCTGCATCTTCTCGGTGCCCTTGTGCTTGGGGATGGTCGAGAGCATTTCCTCGAGGCAGGCGAGCCGCTCGCCGGGCGACGCGGCGGCGCGGAATCGTTCCTCGGCCTGCTTGAACTCGGGCGAGAGGTTGGCCGGCATTCCCTATTTATAGCCGGGCGGCCCGCAAAAGCAAGAGCCCCGCGGTGCGGGGCTCCCGCGGTCTTGCCGTCCCGGTCAGCCGGGCAGGGTCTCGCCTTTGGCGATGTCCATGAACACGAGCCCGGACGCGAGCTTGGGGTAGAAGTCGGTGGACTTCTGCGGCATCCGCTCGCCCTGCGCCGACAGGGTCCGGACCTGTTCGACCCGGGTCGGGTTCATCAGGAAGCATGCCTGGTAGTCGCCCGAGTCCACCCGGGCCATCGCCCGGGCCGGGTCGCGCTCGTACTTGACGTGGTTCTCGATGTTGTCGGGGTTGACGCCGAAGAACCGGTCGAGCAGCAGCGAGTGGAGCACGACGACGTCGAGCCCGACGTAGTCCGGGCTGCGGCCCGGGCCCGCGGCCGCGGCGACCGGCGCGAGGTCCTTGAGTTCGAGCAGCCAGGCGCGGCCGTCGCCGGCGTAGAGCACGAAGGCGTGCCGGTCGGCGGCATCGGCCAGCAGCCGGGCGGCGTCGGACTGTTCCACCGG
>JAFGQF010000119.1 GCA_016935775.1 Caldifarciminota bacterium | reverse complement strand
GGGGTCCCGGCACGGAACACGCCGATGTTGGTGCCAAAACTCAGGACGTCCTGGTTGCCGTCCCAGGTGGGGATTGCGGCCACGCCCACCGGGAAGGTCATCTTGTCTTGCATGTAGGCCCAGGAAACCGACGTGCCCCAGATGCAGCCGATCTTGCCTGACAGGAAGTCGTTCTGGACGTCGTAGCCGACCGCGAACATCGCCGACGAGTCGTCCGCCATCAGCGCGCGCTGGTACTCGGCCGCCTTCACCCCGGCGTCGGAGTTGAACACCGCTTTCGCGCCGGTCTCGTCCAGGAAGTCGCCGCCGAGCTGGCGCAGCATGCACCCGAACTGCCATTCGTTGACCCCGCCGGCCGTGCCCCAGATGCCCTTGTCCCGGTCGGTCAGCTTCTTCGCCATCTGCCGGAACCCGTCCCAGGTGTCCGGAAAGCGGTCGTAACCGGCCGCTTCGAGCATCCCGATGTTGTAGAAGTAGACCGGCACCGACTTGTTGAACGGCAGGGTGACGATACGGCCGTTCCACGAGTTGTCCTCGATGAACGCCGGGTAGAAGTCGGCCAGCTCGGCCTCGGACAGCCCGGCGTCGCCCCGGACGAAACTGTCCAGCGGCACCAGCTTGCCGAGCTCGTGGAACTGGGTGGTCCAGCTTTCGTACATCTGGGCCATGTTGGGCGGCGCGTCCACCTGGAGCGCGCCCATCAGCTTCTGGGAGAGCGACGGATAGCCGCCCATCGAAACCGGGTCGATGTCCACGTCCGGGTTGGCGGCCTCGAACTCCTCGACCATCGTCTTGAGCGCGTCGCCCAGCGGCCCGCCCATCGCGTGCCAGAAGGTCACCCGGACCTTGCCGGCCGCCTGCGGCCCGCCCTGCTCCCCGCCCCCGCACCCGGCCAGCAGGACGAGGGCGAAACCGGCAACTGCCAGGCGGTTGATTGTCATCATAGCGGGCCATTCTAACCCTCGGCCCGATGGTGTCAACGCGCCGGCCGGGCTTTGCCGGAAACCGACATCCGGCCCCGCCTCCCGGACTGGCCGGTTTGACCGGCAGGCTTCCCGGGCTTACACTCACGTCCAATGAGAGGAAGAAAGCAGACCGAATCGCAGCCCCGGCCCCCGGCTTCCGCGCCGGCCCCGGCTGCCCAGTCCCGCACCAGGCTCCTGCTGGTGGACTACGAAAACGTCCAGCAGGTCGAGCTGGGGCGGCTCGACGAAAGCTATCGCGCGATCATCTTCGTCGGGCAAAGCCAGAAGAACATCCCGCTCGAACTGGTGACCGCGGCCCAGAAGATGGGCTCGCGCGTCGAGTGGCACAAGGTATCGGGCGACGGCCGCAACGCGCTAGACTTCGTCATCGCCTGCCACCTCGGCCGGGTCTACGAGCGCGCCCCGCGGCCCGAGTGCATCGTCCTGTCCCACGACAAGGGCTTCGACCCGCTGCTCAAGTACCTGAACGCCGCCGGGATGAAGTGCCGCCGGGTGAACAGCGTGCTCGAGCTCAGCGCGACCGCCACCGCGGCCGAGGAGCCGAACATCAAGCGGGTGGTCGAAGTGCTGGGCCGGTCGGAGAAACGGTCGCGGCCGCGCAAGCGCAAGACCCTCGCCCAGGCCATCGCCGCGATGTTCCAGAAGCAGCTCTCGCGCCAGGACATCGACCACATCATTGACGCGCTGATGGCCAAGAAGCTGGTCGCCGAAAGCAACGGCATCATCACCTACGAGTTCTAGTCCCGCGGGAAAGTGAAGCCGGCAGGCGTCGCCTGCCGGCTTCGTGTTCTGCTGGAAGTGTCAGGCCGGCCGGACCGTTTCCTTGAAGTTGACGCCCAGGGTTTCGAGCTCGGCCAGCACCGGTTTGTAGAGCTCGGGCTCGACCGGTATGCGGACCCCGGTCAGCTTCACCTGCCCCTCGACGATCATCCGGACCGCGATCGCCGCGGGCAGGCTGACCGTCCGGGCCATCGCCGAGTCGCCGTCCGGCTCGCCGTGGCAGACCAGGGTCGAGTGAATGCTCTCGGGGTTGCGCTCCGGGTACTCGGCGACAAACTCGTGGTGCAGGACGATCATGTCGCGCTCGCCCTCGCGGTAGCTCATCTTTTCCAGCATCAGCCTGGCGAGCACGTCGAGGTTCGAGCCCTTGTCGAGGCCGATCGGCGTCTCGTCGAACAGCCCCAGCCACCCGAGATTGCGCACCGCCGGCGAGTCCGGGGCGAGACCGAGCCGGCGCGCCGCTTCCGCGGCCAGGTTGCCCGAACCCGGCACGTAACCGCGCAGCCAACCGGCCAGGGTCAGCTTCCCGAGGTCGTCGCGCTCGGTGTCGTCCAGCAGGCCCAGGTCGGCGACCGCCTTGAGCGTCGCGCACCAGCCCGGGTAGCGCAGCGTGCCCCGGAACATCGTCCGCGCCGCGCCGAGCCCGTAGGTCTCGATATAGGGCAGCGAGTTGCGGTTCGGGTAGGCCTCGAGCCGGCCCGCGCCCTCGATTTCCAGGTCCCAGCGATGGCCGAACAGGTCCTTGCCCGGCACGACCACTTCCCTGCCGTCCTTGAGGTAGCGGCCCTCGTTGCGGCCCGCCATCACCACGCCCTTCGGGCTCCACGAGAACTTGTAGCCGAGCGGGTTGTCGTTTGCCTCGGGCGCGGGCAGCCCGCCGCAGTAGCTCATGAAACTCGCCACCCGGCCGCCCTTGTCGCGGATGCCGTTGATGATCGCCATCGCCGACATGTGGTCGATGCCCGGGTCCACGCCGATCTCGTTGAGCAGGATCACTCCCGCGGCCTTCGCCTCGCCGTCGAGCGCGCGCATCGCGTCGCTGACATAGGAGGTGGTCACCATCGGCTTGCGGTGCTTCAGGCAGGCGCGCGCCACCTTCAGGTGCAGGGTGTAGGGCAACAGGCTGACCGCCAGGTCGTGCTCGCCGACCAGCCGGTCGAGCGCGGCCTCGTCGTCGGCCAGCAGGGCCAGGGCCCGGCCGCGCGGATGCCCGGCGACGAGCTTCTCGGCCTTGTCAACCGTCCGGCTCGCGACGGTCACCTCGATAGTGTCCGCGTCCAGCAGGTAGCGGACCATCGGCCGGGAAACCAGTCCCGCGCCGAGCACCAGCACTCGCTTCATCTTCAGCTCCTTTGGTCTTCAAGGTAACGGACCAGGCCCGCGTGGTCGGGCGTCAGCCGGCCCCGGTGGACTATCAGCGCCCGGCGCAGCGGCCCGGGCAGGTCGAGGTCCTCGAACTCGCGGGCGAAGTCAACTCGCGCCATCCGGGGCACGAAATCAACCAGCGTCCGGCCGAACTCCTCCGAGGCGTCGGCGGGAAACTCGCAGGGAAGGTTGTCGGTCGCCATCACCACCACCCCCGGGCCCCCGACGCCCGCCCGCTCGGTGCCGGTCGCCGGGTCGTAGGCGTAGAACGGCTCTCCCGGGTCGGTGACCCGGACGTTGGCCTCGATCGCGCCGCCGACATCGCAGGAGATGTCGCCGATGACGAGCAGCCGCGGTCCTCCCGGCTTCCGCATCTCGCCCCGCAGCCAGTCGCGGGTCACCAGCCGCGGGTAGCGCCGGTCCCAGTAGATGCAGTTCAGCAGTACCGTGAGGTAGGGCAGCCGGTCCTCGAACGCGCCCCGGTATCGGTCCGGGTGGTCGTAGTATTCCTGCAGTTCGAACGCGGCGCCCGGGTCAAGCGGCTCGGCCAGGTGCTGCTCGCGATAGACCGTTCGGTAGACCCGGTCGGCCCGGGCGACCGATACCAGCCCGGGAACGTCCTCCGGCTCAACCGCCTCGGCCCCGAGCGCGTCCAGCACCTCGAGCGCGCCCCGGCCAACGTGGCCGTAACCCGCCACGCCAATGACCAGCGGGGCAAGCCCCGGCGGGATGCCCTCGCGCCGCAGCCGCTGCCCGGTCCCGGCCACCGTCTTGAGCGCGGCCGCAACCGAGCCGTACCGATGGGCCGGCTCGAGCGCCGCGAACGGCGTGTCCAGGCCGCGGGCGGCCAGGCGCAGTCCCAGTCCGCAGAGGGTATCCACCGCCCCGGCCAGCCCGGCGTAGCGGCCGAAGAACACCAGCCGCCGGCCGTCGTCTTCGGTCATCTTCTCGTAGTCGAACAGGTTGCAGTCAAGCTCCAGCAGCCGGGCGAGCATGCCCATGTTGTAGCGCTGGCCCTTGATGACGTGGGCGAAGAAGCAGTAGCTGCCGCGGCTGCGGAAGAACCCGGCCGGCATCTCCTTGACCCCGAGCACCAGGTCGCAGTTGGCCAGGTCCTCGGCCACATCGGCCCCGGCCTCCCGGTACTCGTCGTCGGGAAAGACCCTGATGTCCGATGACTGGACCAGGAAATCGAGGCCCGCCTTGTCGCGCAGTGTCGCGACCTGGCCCGGTGTGAGCGGCGCGCGCCGCTCCCAGCGGTTCTTGTCCTCGCGCCGAATGCCGACGAGCGAACGATGTTCAGGCATGAACGGGAATCATAGCCCGGCGCCCCGGGCAGTCAACCCGGCTCGCGGCTCAGTCGCGGAACGCGGCGATGACGTCGGCCATCGAGTAGCGGCCCGGCGCCCGGCCGTGCGCGAACCGGGCCGCGGCCAGGGCCCCGGCCGCGAAGGCAGACCGGCTGGTCGCCCGGTGAACCAGCTCCAGCCTTTCGCCCGGCCCGCCGAAGACGACCAGGTGGTCCCCGACCACGTCGCCGGTGCGCACCGCGTGCACCCCGACCTCGCCCCGCGGCTTGACGCCGACCCGGCCCTCTCGACCGTGGCAAACCGAATCGCCGGCCAGCCGGCGCACCAGCTCGCTAGCCGTGCCCGAGGGCGCGTCCTGCTTGAGCCGGTGATGAGTCTCCACCACCTCGACATCGAACTCCGGCCCGAGCAGCTCCCGGGCCCGGCCGGCCAGCTCGCACAGCACGCCGACTCCGAGCGAGAAGTTGGCGGCCAGCACTGTCGGCACAAGGCCGGCCGCCCGTTCCAGCTCGGCCAGCGCCGCATCGTCAAGGCCGGTCACGCCGCCGACCCACGCCCGGCCCGTCGCGGCCGTTTCCCGGATGCGCCCGGCCGCACCCTCGGCCAGGGCGAAGTCAACCGCCACGTCGGCCCGCTTCAGCGCGACGGCCAGGCTGTCCGTAACCATGCCCGAGCCGCAGGACGTGCCCAGCTCCGGGTGCCCGGGAACCTCAACCCCGGCCGCCAGTTCGATGTCTCCGGTTTCGGCCGCCAGCTCGCGCACCGCCCGGCCCATCCGGCCGCAGCAGCCGACCAGCGCCACCCGGGTCTTCACTTCTTCAGCAGCCCGTAGCTCACCAGCGCGGCCCGGACGGCCCGGCGCCCGGCGTCGCTCAGCAAAACCAACGGCAGTCGCGGCTCGCCCGCGGCCATCCCCAGCATCGCAAGCGCGGCCTTCACCGGAATCGGGTTGGTCTCGACGAACATCGCCTTGATGAGCGGGAACAGCTTCCGGTGCAGCCGGGCCGCGGCAGCGACATCACCCGCCAGGTAGCGCGCCACCAGCGCGGTCACGTCGGCCGGCACGACGTTCGACACAACCGAGATGACGCCGAGCCCGCCGACCGATAGGACGGGCAGGGTCAGCGAGTCGTCGCCCGACAGCACCGCCAGCCGGTCGCCGC
>JAFGQF010000118.1 GCA_016935775.1 Caldifarciminota bacterium | reverse complement strand
CTGTCCGGATTCCAGGCGCGCGACGCTTCCCGCAAAGCCTCGCGTTTCGGTCCGGGCCTGCGACCGCGCTTCCGCTCGCGCAGGTGAGCGCGCCGGTGCACCGGCTGGCCAATCGGCGACCGTACCGGTTGGCGAATCTCGATGCCCTTCCCATTGCGTTTCCCTGACCTTCCTGGCTTGTCGCTCTCAACGCACCCGGGCCTGGCCTCGCCGGCTGTTGGGACGACTGCTGCCGGGAGTGTTCCGGCGGTTGTTGTCCCGGCTGTCCGCGCAACCGCCCGGCCCGCTCCTGACCGGGTCGCGGTCCGGTTCATCGCCGCGACCGCCCGGCCCGGCCCGATGGTCCGGGCCGGGCCAGGCGGCGGCCGCGCGCCGTCAGTTCCGCGGCCACGTTGACTCACGCCGGGGTTCGGTATACTGCTGGGATGACAAAGTCACCCGGCCGGCGGTCGGTCACCACCTGGTTCTTCATCATCGCCGCGGCCGGCTTTGCGCTGCGGCTGGTCCACCTGCTCCAGGCGCGCGGCAGCGACCCGCTGTTCAACGCTCCCCAGCTCGACATGCTCTACCACCACCAGTGGGCGACCGCCATCGCCAACGGCGTGGACTTCGTGCCCGGCCCGTTCTTCCGCGCCCCGCTCTACCCCTGGCTGCTGGGCGGTATCTACTCGCTGTTCGGGCCGAGCGTGCCGGCGGCGCGCTTCGCCCAGGCGGTCCTGGGCGGGCTGACCTGCGGCCTCCTCTACCTGCTCGCGCGGCGCATCCTGTCGGCCGTCAGCGCGCTACCGGCCCGGGCGAGCCGCTGGGCCGCCCGTGGCTCGGGCCTGGCGCTGGCCGCCTGGCCGCTCGCAATCTACTACGATACCGAACTGCTCGCCCCGGTTGTGCTCGTGCCGTTGCTCCTGCTCGGCGGGCTGCTTTTCTACCGGTCATGGGACCAAGACCGGCAGTGGTGGCTGCCCGGGCTGGCGCTGGGCGCGGCCGCGATTGCCCGGCCCAACGCGCTCGCCGTGCTGGCCGCGCTCACCGGCTGGCTGTTCGTCGAGTACCGGTCCCGGGCCTGGAAGAAGGCGGCGGCCCTGGTCGGCGCGGCCGCGCTCGTCATCCTGCCCGTCACGGTCCGTAACCTCGTCAAGGGCGGCGAACCGGTGCTGATCGCTTCCCAGGCCGGGGTCAACTTCTACATCGGCAACAACCCGGGGTCTGACGGCGCGACCGCGTCCCTGCCCGGCACCGGTTCGACGTGGTGGGGCAGGTACGAGGACGTGCGGCGGCTGGCCGAGCGGGAGACCGGGCAGAAAATGGGCGTGATGCAGGTGGACCGGTTCTGGTTCGGGAAGGGACTGGAGTTCTGGCGGCACGAGCCGGCCCGGGCCCTCGCCCTGCTGGCCCGGAAGGCTTACCTGCTCGCGTGGGCGCACGAACTGCCCAACAACCGCGACCTTTACGCGCTCAAGCGCCACTCTTTCCTCGACTGGCTGCTCTGGCGCACCCGGTGGCTGAAGTTTCCCTTCGGCCTGCTCCTGCCGCTCGCCCTGGCCGGGGCCTGGCTGCTCCGGCGCTCGACCCGGCGGCTCGTCCCGGCCTGGCTGTTCCTCGGTGCGTACGGGCTGTCGTTCCTGCCGTTCTTCGTCACCGCCCGGTTCCGTCTGCCGCTGGTACCGCTGCTGCTCGTGCCGGCGGCCGCGTCGGTCGGCTGGCTGGCGACCCGAAGCCGGCAATCCCGGCGCGATTCAATCATCGGGCTGCTCGTCGCAGCCGCGGTCTTCATCCCGGTGAACGCCGACCTGGTCCGGCCCGCGGCCAACCGGTTCCAGGAGGCCTACGCGACCGCCAGTGCCCTGCACCAGCAGGACCGCCTCGACGAGGCCCTGCCCGCGGTGCGCGCCGCGCTGGCCGAGGATTCTTCCATCAGCGCGCTCAACCTCGAGACCCAGGTTCTCGCCGGGCTCGACCGGCTGGACGAGGCCCGGGCGGCCGCCGAAGCCGCGCTCCGGCTCGGCCCGCAGGTCCCCGAGGCAATGCTGGCGCTGGGCGCGGTGCAAGCCCGCCAGGGGCTCTACGACGAAGCCGCCGGGCTCTTCCGCGCCGCGGTGCGGCTAGACTCCGGCTCGGTCGAAGGCTGGATCAACCTGGCCAACATCGCCCTGCTGGAACGGGACACCGCCGCGGCGCGCGCGCGCTTTCGGCGCGCGCGGGTGCTGGACCCGGGCAACGCCACCGTGCTCTACGGCCTCGGGCTGCTCGAAATGATGGTCGGCAACAAGGCCATCGCCCGCCAGCACTGGCGCCAGGCGCTCAGGCTCAGGCCGAACCACCGGCCGGCGCGCCAGGCTCTCGACCGGATGCCCTGGCCCTAGGCCACGCGGACAGACCAACAACCCGCTCGTCCCGACGCCGGCTTCACCTTGACAGGAGAGCGCAACCGGCTACGCTATGCCTGTGCAACTCCCGGGTTTTCTGCGCAGCCTAGCCGAACGGTTCACCAACGACGTCGCCATTGACCTTGGCACGTCGTCCACGCTGATTTACGTCAAGGGCAAGGGCATCGAGCTCCGCGAGCCGTCGATCGTCGCCCTGGACGAAGGCACCCACGAGGTGGTCGCGGTCGGCACCGAGGCCAAGCGGATGCTCGGCCGGACGCCGACCGGCATCCGGGCGGTCCGGCCGATGAAGGACGGGGTCATCGCCGACTTCGGGATGGTCGAAACGATGCTCAAGACCTACATCGGCATGGTCCAGAAGAAGCGGATGTTCGTCCGGCCGCGGGTCATCGTCTGCGTGCCGTCCGGGATAACCGAAGTGGAGAAACGGGCGGTGCGCGACTCGATCGAGGCTTCGGGCGCCCGCGAGATCTACCTCGTGTCCGAGCCGATCGCCGCCGCCATCGGCGTCGGCCTGCCGGTCGAGGCGCCGACCGGCAACATGATCATCGACATCGGCGGCGGCACGACCGAGATCGCGGTCGTCGCGCTGTCGGGCGTGGTCAACGCCGCCTCGATCCGCATCGCCGGCGACGAGATGGACGAAGCGGTCACCAACTACGTCAAGAAGAACTACAACCTGATAATCGGCGAGCAGACCGCCGAGAACATCAAGATCAACATCGGCTCGGCCTACGCCACCGGCAAGGAAGAGCAAATGGACGTCAAGGGACGCGACCTCGTCTCCGGCATTCCCAAGACCGTCAAAATCACCAGCACCAAGTTGCGCGAGTCGCTCGAGGAGCCGATTTCTCTGATTGTCGACGCCATCCGGCTGGCGCTGGAGAAGACCCCGCCCGAACTGGCCGCCGACATCGTCGACCGCGGCATCTACATGTGCGGCGGCGGCTCGCTGTTGCGCGGCCTCGACCAGCTCGTCAAGGAAGAAACCAGCCTGCCGGTCTACGTGGCCGAGAACGCGCTCGAAAGCGTTGTCCGGGGCGCCGGCCGCATCCTGGAGAACATCCAGCTCAACGACAAGCTCGTCTACCGCACCAAGTAGGTTGCATCCCCGCCGACTCGGGAACTGGCAGGACCGCTTCGCCCTGGTGCTCGCCGCGCTCGGGCTGGTGGCGCTGCTGCTTCCCCGGCCGCTGCGTTTCCAGCTCGCCGCCCGCGCCGGCGCCGTGCTCCTCGCCCCGCTGCGATCACTCGAAGAAACCCGCGCCGGCAGCCGCCGGTTGCGCGAGGAGAACCGCCGGCTCGAACTGCTGGCCGCCGAACTGGCGCTGGAAAACGCCCGGCTGCACTCGCTCGACCGGGCTGCCGGGCCGCCGCCCCTGACCGGCCGCGACCTCGTCCGCGCCCCGGTCATCTCGCGCGACCTGGCCACCCTGCGCCGCTACCTCGTCGTCAGCCGCGGCAACCGGGCCGGCGTATCCCCGGGCGCGCCCGCGCTCGCCGCCGCCGGCGTTGTCGGCACGGTCATTGCCACGACGCCAAACCAGGCCCTGGTCCAGTCGCTCCACGCACCCGAATCGCGGGTCGCGGTGACCAACCGCCGCTCGCGGGTGCCGGCCATCGCCCGGGCCCTGGGCGTCGAATTGCTGATGCTGGACTACGTTCCCAAGGACTCCGACTTCCACCCCGGTGACACGCTGGTGACCGCCGGGTTGGGCGGCATCTTCCCGTCCGGCCTGCCGGTCGCGCTCGTGACCATGGCGCGCGACGACCCGGCCGCGCTCTTCAAGACCGTCCACTGTCGGCCGCTCGCCGCCATCGCGCGGCTTGAGGCCCTGTTCGTTCTCCGCATCCCGGCGGGCGCGGCGGCGGACCCGGACGACGACTGGCTCGACAACCTCGCGCCCACCGGGACGCTGCTGCCGGAGAACCGGTGAGGCGACTGCTCGGCCTGCTGCTGGTCTACGGGCTGTTCCTCGCCCAGGTGTTGCTCACGCCCTGGGGACCTGACCTCGTCGTGCTGGCCGTCCTCGCCTTCGCGCTCCACGAAAGCCGGGCCTGGGCGACGGTCATCGGGTTCCTGGGCGGGCTGCTGCTTGACACCGCCTCGGCCGGCTCGTTCGGCGCGGCCACCTTCGTGCTCGCCGGCGCCGGCTGGCTTGCCGCCCTGCTCCACTCGGTCGTCACCCGTGGCCGCTGGTACATCGTCGTGCTCTCGCTGCTGGTGCTCGCGCTCCGGCTGGCGGTCGCCCGGCTTGCCGGTGCCGGGTTGCCGCCGTTGTTGCCGCTCGCCGTCTCCGCCGGACTGACCGTTGCGCTGGCCGTGCCGTTCGAGCTGCTCATCGGCCGGCTGTTCTACCGCCAATGACCCGGGTCCCGCGCCCGGCCCGCCTGAACAGCGTCTTCCTGGTGCTCTGCGGCCTGCTGGCATTGCGGCTGGTCCAGCTCCAGATAGTCCAGGGAGCCCGCCACGCCCGGCTCAGCGACCGCAACCGCATCCGCAGGATCGTCATCCCCGCGCCCCGGGGCCGGGTGTTCGACCGCCAGCGCAACCTCATTGCCGACACGCGACCATCGTTCACGGTCTCGGTCATTCCGACCGAGCTCTCGGACAGCACCCTGCCGCTACTCGCCGGGCTGCTCGATGTCCCGGTCGGCGAGCTCACCGGCCGGGTCCGGCCGGTGAGCTACGTCTCTTCGCCGGTCAAAGTCCGGCGCTCGGTTGACCGCGAGAAGTTCCTGCGGGT
>JAFGQF010000117.1 GCA_016935775.1 Caldifarciminota bacterium | reverse complement strand
GTCATCCCTTCCTTCACCAGTCCGAAGTCGCGGACCAGCGGCTGGTCCTTCTGGACCACCACCGCCGCGGTCTGCTCGATGTAGTCCTCGCTCTCGACCCGGACCGTGTAGGCGCCGACCGGCACTTCGACCGAGTAGACCCCGGTGGAACGGTCGGTGGTCTCGGGCGGGACGAAGCTGTTGACGAAACTGACGACCGCCGTCAGCGGTTCGTCGGTCTTGCGGTCGAAGACCCTACCGGTGATGGTGGAGGTTTCGGTGAGCGGCTTGAGCCGGAAATCGGCCGTTGTCACCTTGTCGGCTTCGACCTGGACGGTCTGGACCGCCTGGAAGTAGCCGGGCGAGCTGGCCCGGACCTGGTAGATGCCGACGGGCACGTTGTCGATCCGCCAGGCGCCGGTGGCGACATTGACGGTGTCGCCGGGCAGTTCGGTTTCGGCGAGCATGATGGTGGCCGGTACCGGGTTGCCGGTATTGTCGTCCACTACCTTGCCCGCCAGGGTGCCATATGTCACCAGCGGCCGCAGCCGGAACTCCTGCTGCGCTACTGCATCGTCCATCACCTCAACCGGGACGGCCGAGGAGGCGTACCCTTCGGCGCGGGCCTCAACCACCACCAGCCCGGCCGGCACCCTCTCGAACCGGAAGATGCCGGTCTGGGCGCCCACTTGTTCCGGACGGATTCCGGGCGTCTCCGGCAGGCTTACTACGCCAGCAATCGGCTCGCCGTTCCGTTCGTCGACCACCCGTCCGGCGATGACGCCGAATTCGGGCGGCGCGCGCCGGCCGAAGGGCGTGGCGATGACCACCCCGAGCAACACTTCGTTGGCCGCGCCCGCGCCCCAGGCAAAGGTGTACCCGGCCTTCAGGGTCGTACCCGAAGTCCCGGTCCCGAAGGCCACGCCCGGGGTCAGCCGGAAGACGCCATTCTCAGTGTCGAAGATGCCGGTGGATGTCTCGGCCGGCTGGATAGACTGGGCCTCGGCAAAGAGCGCGAAGGCCTCGGCCGCCAGCTCGACCCCGGCTCCATAGGTCGCCGTTTCATCGGCCTGCGAGTAGTTGACGAATACGTTGGGCAGCGAGGAAGCCAGGTCCTGCAGTTGCAGGGTGGCCAGTGCTTTCCAGCCCAAGCCTTCGGCCATCGGTACCGCCGAAGGGTCGAGCCAGCCCTTCTGCTCGCGCTTGATGAATGTGTAGTCGACCATCCCGCCCAGCTTGAGCACCGGGATGATGGGAATCGAGAGCTTGGCGCCGGCCTTGAGGTCGTGCAGGCCCCAGAGGAACCCCTTTTCCGCAACGCTCTGAGGGTATTGGAATATCCCGCCCCAGGACGCGAAGAGTTCGGCCCCGACCCACTTGGTAGCGAGCGGCGCGTAGTTGAGCTCGGGCGCGATGAGGTCGGCGACCCAGCCTTTCTCTCCGGCGGTTTCCGGGAAGGTCGGGTTGCGGCCGATGACGTCGAATGATATTGTCAGGCCCGCGTCGTCCTGGACAAGGGCGTTCTGGACGCGGAACAGCCCGCGGCCGCCGCCGATGCCCGGGTAGGCGATCGACGTCGCCACCAGGGCGGCTACGGCAATCATTGCAAGGAGTGTTCGGTTCATTGCTACCTCCTGTTCTTTTCGGTTTGTGCTCCGGCCAGCGGGTCGGTCATTCGTCTTCACGGCCGAAGGACCGGACCGTCAGCACCGGGCACTCGGCCAGGCGGCAAACCTGTTCGGCAACCGAGCCGAGCAGGGCGCGGCGCAGGCCGGAGCGGCCGTGGGTGGCGATGACGACCAGGTCGATATCGTTCTCCCGGGCAAAGCCGACGACCTGCTCGGCCGCCCGGCCGAAGACCACGGTCCGACCCGTTTCCAGCGAGCCGGGTATCTCGCGGTCGATGATTTCCTCGAGGCTGGTTTCGTGGGACTGTTTCAGGTGTTCGCTATATCCCTTGACGTCAAACGACGGCACCAGCGAGCTGTCGTCCGACGAAAGCAGCGCCTGGCTGGCCGGTACCGGCGGCACGGCGTAGAGCAGGTCGAGCCGCGCCCCGAAATGACGGGCCAGTTCGACGCCGGTGCGCACCGCCTTGAGCGAACGGTCGCTGAAGTCGGTCGGGCACAGGATTCGGCGGAGCGGCAGCAGCGTCACCAGGCGTACCTCGCGATGACCGCAAACAGCAGTACAATCAGCGCGATCCACACGAAGGCGTTGAATACGCCAGCGGCAACCGCGACCGGCCCGGACTCGGGCGCCGGTAGTCTCACCGGGCGGGCCGGCGGCGGGATGAGCGCGGCCAGCAGCAGCGCGAGCACCACGCCGATGAAGGCGAATGCCAGCCACGGCACGCCCCACAGCACCGGGCCGAACGGTTCCACCCAGACGCCGATTGCCAGGGTTGCCAGGAACAGCACGAGGAAGAACAGCACCAGCGGCGCGCCCCAGCGATGGCGACGGAACCCGGCTCCGAATATTGCGGTCAGGACCAGGGCGACGACCAGGGCCACGAACAAAGCAGCAAGGAACATCAGACCTCCTTCTTTCCCCGGGGCGGCGCCGAAGCGACCGTCCCGGCACTAACCAGCAGGATACGCACTCTCACGGCGAGGGTAGTGCAGGTAGCATGCCACCGGCCGGTGCCCGGCAGGCAGTAACGCGCCGGGTGACAGCCTGCGACAGGTGGAGCCCGCACATCCCGTCAGAGTGCTGTTCTTTCGGAACGTGCGCGGATTGTCCGGCCGGGATTGTGAACCGGCGATGTGACACCCCGGGTAACAAGTTCACGAGGAACGCAGGACATTCCGGCGCACATCGAGTCCGAAGTAGACCAGCGCGGCGCCTGCGGCGATGGCGTAAACGGCGACTAGCGCAACCAGGCAGACCGCACAGGCTCGGGGCCAGATGAGCAACGCCAGCCCGAAGAGCGCGGAGATGACCCCGACGAGCGTCAGCAGCCACTCGCGACCGAAGCCCTCGCGGAACCGTACCGAGGCGATGAGTTCGAGCGCGCCCGCAGCTAGGGCCCAGGCGCCGAGGGCATAGACCAGGACCAACGCCGTCACGGCCGGCCATACCATGATCACCACGCCGACCGCTATGCCGGCGAGCCCGGCTGCCAGCAGCAGGCGCCAGCGCCGCCACCGGAGGACGAGTGATTCGAGGAGTGCGGCTATGCCTGAAAGGAGCATGAAGACGCCGAGCAGGGTGGCGAGCGCGACCAGGGTGACGCCCGGCCAGACCAGGGCGATGACGCCGAACAGGATGGCCAGGGCACCGCGGAGCAGCAGGACCCACCACGAGCGGAGCGGGAACTCGACGGTCGCCATCACGACCCCCGGCCGCGCGCGGGCGCGGCGATGAGCGACTCGGCCCCGGCCGCGCGCCGGTCCCGGTCGGCCGGGCGCGACGGCCCGGCAGGGACCGCATCCAGTTCGACCGCGCGGACCGACTCCACCAGTCCGCAGGCCCGACCGTAGGCGACGGCGTGGAACCGGCCGGCCGAGCGGACCGCCAGGTGCAGTGTGATGCGGCGGGCCACCGACACCTCGGTTGGGTCACGGGAGCCGGTCCTGGCGGCCACCGGCACGTACTTGCCGATCGAGTACGCCTTCGGTGCTCCCCGGGGCCGGAAGTCGAGCATTACCCAGTCCAGGCCGGGCGGCTCCGCCGCGCAGTCCACGGTCAGCGGAAAGGTCCGTCCCGGGACCACCGACGCCGGGCAGGCGAGCCGGATCACGGGCCGCACACCGGTTCTTTCAGCGGGACTCAATTCCCTGGTCTGCATTCAGCACCTCCTTGTCGGCCATCGCACCGGCCGATACCCGGGGTAATGCAAGAGTCGTGCCGGGCCGCTGGCACGGCCGGTGCAGACACCGGGGGCAAGGGGCCGCCCGGCGGCGGCCGAACCAGTAGAAGGGAGGAACGATGAAAAGACTGCTGGACAAGGTCGTGCTGGTCACCGGCGGCGCCAAGGGCATCGGCCGGGCGACCTGTCGGAAGATGGCCGAAGAGGGAGCCCGGGTCGCGGTCGCAGACCTGGACGAGGAGGCGGTACGACAGGTGGTCGACGAGATCGGCAAGGACAAAGCCAAGTTCTGGAAGATGGACGTTGCCGACCCGGAGGACGTCAAGCGGGTGTTCGGCGAGGTCAAGGAAGAGTTCGGTCGGCTGGACGTGCTGGTGAACAACGCCGGCATCGCCGGACCGGACAAGCCCACCCACAAGCTGACGGTCGACGACTGGGACCGGGTGCTGAACGTCAATGTCAAGGGCGTGTTCCTCGGGACCAAGCACGCGGTGCCGCTGATGCGGGAGAACGGCGGCGGCAGCATCGTGAACCTGTCGTCCATCTACGGTATCGTCGGCGGTCAGGACAACCCGCCCTACCACGCGTCCAAGGGCGCCGTGCGGCTGATGACCAAGACCGACGCACTGCTCTATGCAGAGGACGGCATCCGGGTGAACTCGGTTCACCCCGGGTTCATCTGGACCCCGATGGTCCAGGGCCTGGCCGAGGGAATGGATAAGGATAAGGAGGAGTTCCGCAAGGAACTGGCTGAACTGCACCCGGTCGGTCGGGTCGGCGAGCCGGACGACGTGGCGTGGGCGATAGTCTACCTGGCGTCGGACGAGAGCCGGTTCGTCACCGGCAGCGAACTGGTGGTGGACGGCGGTTATACCTCCCGCTAGCCCATGGCCGAACCCGGCATTCGCGGCAACCCGCTGAAGCGTCTCTCCGGGCATCTCTGGGTACTTGTCCGGGGCAGGCTCTGGATCAGGATACTGCTGGGGATGGGCCTCGGACTGGCGGTCGGCCTGGTCATTGGGCCCGGGGTGGGGCTGGTGCCGGCCGACATCTCCGAGGTAGTCGGTTCCTGGCTCGCCCTGCCCGGGCAGCTCTTCCTGGCGGTTATCCAGATGATCGTCATCCCGCTGGTTTTCGCGTCGATAATCGTCGGCATCGCCGGCAACGAGGATCTCGAGCAACTCAAGCGGGTAGGCCCGCGCATCGTGCTCTATTTTCTGGTGACCACCACCGTCGCCATCGGGCTCGGCATCGGCGTGGCCAGTCTGGTCCGGCCAGGCCGGATGATCGACGGGGCGCAGATCGTCGAGCAACAGGCTGCGGAGGTGGATATCGAACCCACCGGGCAGCCGGGCGACGTCGACCTGGCCGATATCCCCACACGGATCGTCAAGGTGCTGCCCGAGAACCCGCTGAGCGCGATGAGCTCGGGCGAGATGCTCCAGGTGGTGCTGTTCTCGATAATCTTCGGCATCGCTCTTGCCGCGCTGCCCAAGCGCCAGTCGCATTTCCTGATGAAGCCGCTGGCAACCCTGCAGGACGTCTGCATGCGCGTGGTCAAGTGGGCGATGCTGCTCGCGCCGTTCGCGGTCTTCGGGCTTTTGGCCCGGGTGAGCGCCCAGCTCGGGTTCGACGTGCTCGCCGGCTTGGGTGTGTACGTGCTGACCGTGCTCGGCGGGCTGCTGCTGCTGGTCGGCGTCTACCTGCTTATCCTGGTTCTCGTCTCGCGGTTCCCGCCGGGCAAGTTCCTGCGCAGCGCGCGGGAAGTCCAGTTGCTGGCATTCTCGACCGCAAGTTCGGCGGCGGTGATGCCGCTCTCGATGGAGACCGCCGAGGAGAAACTGGGTGTGCCGGCGTCGGTGGCGCGGTTCATTATCCCGCTTGGCGCGACCATCAACATGGACGGCACCGCGCTCTACCAGGGCGTGGCGACGGTCTTCCTGGCCCAGGTGTTCAATGTCTCCATCAGCCCGCTGCAGCTCGTACTGGTGGTCGTGACGGTCGTGGGCGCGTCGATCGGGACCCCGGCCACCCCGGGCGTCGGCATAATCATCCTGGCGACGGTGCTGAGCGGGGCCGGGATCCCGCCCGAGGGCGTGGCGTTGATCGTCGGCGTGGACCGGATACTGGACATGTGCCGGACCGCGGTCAACGTCACGGGTGACCTGACCGCCTGCACGGTGATGAGCCGCTGGTCCAAGACCAGCACCCGCACCGAGGAGCGGGCAAGGAAGGCGCTTGAGCGGGCCGTATCCGGGGGGTCGGCCGCGGAGGAATAGTCCCATTCAGCAAAAAGGGCGCGGCGCCTCTTTCGGAGGCGCCGCGCCTGGGTCGGTACGTCGCGGTCAGGAGATCGGGATCGCTAGCTCCCGGCAAAGCACTTCGGGCATTTCTCCATTCCCTCGGGCGGGGTATTGTGGGTCGGGTCGTTGGGGCCGGGTTTGGTCGTGCAGCCGCCCTGGACCGGGTTCTTGTGCACCACGCCGTCCTTGACGAAGTAGTCAGCCATTGTTTTCTCCTTTCCGGGCTGGGTGCCCGAGTTTTTCCTTCCCTTCATCGGTTGGCCAGCGGGCCGGACGGAACCGGCGCATCCGACGATTCTGGTTTGCCGGCCGCGACTCATCCTCGAACCAGGTGTGCAGCTCTTCCGCCCGAGCAGCCGGGTCGATGTGGGGCAGGGGCCGTCGTGACATCAGCGGTTTCTCATACGGGCCGACCGGGCCTGGTGCCGGCCGTTCTCCATACTGCGCATGGTCACCCGGGCGCCCGGGCAGGCGGCCAAGGCGTCGAGATCCGAATTGCTGAGCGCCAGCCTGCCAGGCGCGGTCACCCCGGAAACCACCACGGTCGCGAAGGCCGCGCGGCCCGGCCGGCACAGGCAGACGATTTCGCCCGGGTTGATGTCGCACAGGCGGGCGGTGAGCGGGTGCACGAACACGATGCCATCGCCCGTGGCACCTGGTGCTGCCCGTCGTCTCCGGCTGGGGTTCTCCCGGTTCATCTCACCAGCCCGGTACGCGTGACCGGGAGGCCGCGGCGCAGCGGCACCGACCGAGTTCTCGGGACCGGTCCGCGGTCGGCCGTCGGGGCGCCGCAGTTCGGGCAGGCGCTGAACCGGCCGTACCAGTCGCTGCCGCACCGCGGGCAGACCCACCGGCGCAGGGGCC
>JAFGQF010000020.1 GCA_016935775.1 Caldifarciminota bacterium | reverse complement strand
GCGCCCCACGTGTCGTTCTGGATGTCGTACTTCCAGAACCCGAAGGTGTTGTTGCCCTTCGTGGCATACAGGAAGCCGTTGCCGTCGCAGATGCCCCGCGAGCCCTTGCGCGGCGGCTTGCCTTCGATGCCGTCCGGGAACGGCGCCAGCGTCGTCCAGGTATCCTCGCGCGCGTCGTAGGCGAAGAAGTCCGGCGTCTTGTTGCCCCGCGTCGCGTAGATGAGCTGCGTCGCCGGGTCAATCGCCAGCCAGCCGCCGTCCTTCACTTCCTTGATGCCCGAAGGCATCCGCGCGACCTCGTGCCAGCCCGGCTCGAACGGCGGAACCGCCGAGACCCGGAAGGCCTTCAGTTGCGCGTCGTTGCCCGGCTGGATGTCGCCGGCGCAGAAGGTCGAGCAGTAGGCGGCCCAGTTGCCGGTGTCCTGCCCGACGCTGACGTCGGTGAAGTAGAGCGTCGTCTCGGCGCCGGCCGCGAGGCCGACAACCGCCACGTTCTCGTCCAGCACCAGGCCCGCGGTGGGCGAGGTGACCTGGAAGAAGGCGGTGAAGTCCGCCGGGTCGGACGCGTGGTTGTTGCGCCAGCGCGCCGTCGGCGTGAAGGTCGCGCCGGTGTCAACGTAGCTCGACGGCTGCAGTATCTGCAGCAGCGCCACGTCGCCGTCCGGCACGATGACGTCGAAGTCCTGCGCGAGCGAGTCGTTGGCCGGGTCGGTGTCGTAGGCCACGACGTGCCAGGTCTGCGCCTGGTAGCTGCCCACCGGCGAAGCGGTCCACCCGGTGGTGAACGTCACCACCGCGGTGTCGCCCGGCGGTATCGGGCCCGAGCTCATCAGCGTGAAGTAGACCGACGAATCCAGGGCCGCGACTTCCGGCCCGCCGAGCTGGCGGTCCGGCCGCAGCGCGAGGCTGGTCGGCACGGTCGCGACGCCCGCCGGCACTGCCGACGGGGTGAGGACCACCTCGGTCGCGCCGTCGCCGCCGTCGTTCAGGTCGTCGATCATGAAGTAGACGGTCGCGGTCGAGGCGAAGTCGCCGTAGTTCACCAGCACGACCTCGGGGTAGACCGTCTCGCCCAGCGGCGCGATCGAAGCCGGCACGTTGATGGCGATGACGCCGACGTCAACGTTGCCGACCGCGAAGCTCGTCGCGACGGTGTCGTTGGCCGGGTTCGGGTCGGGGGTGTTGGTGTTCCACGCCGTCGCCGTGTAGTCGGTCCCGGACACGAACAGGGTGCAGGGCGGGGTGAGGTCCACCGTGTCGGCCGCGCCCGGCGCGAGCGTCACGAGGTTGGAGGTGCCGGAGTAAACCAGCGCGCCGTCCTTGCGGATTTCCATCGCCGCGCCCACCGTGGTCGCCGGCCCGTCAACGTGGGCCAGCCGGACCCGCGGGGTGAACGGCGTGCCGATCGGCACCATCGCCGCCGGCGCGATCACGTCGGTGGCCGCGACGTCGCCGATGACCTCGTCCGCGCCGATGCAGGGCGCCGAGGTGCTGCGGCTGTGGCCGTCAACGTCAACCGTGATGCCGGTCACCGGCGTGCCGTTGCTGACGCAGATCGAGGTGTCCTGCAGGTGCAGGTCGCTCGAGCTGATGAACCGCGGTATCCGGTTGTAGCCATTGATGTCCCGGCCCTGGCTCTGCCACCAGGTCCAGTCGCCGGTCCCGTTGGCCCAGACGCACGGGTAGGTGCCGTTGGTCCACCAGCAGTTGTAGTCGAACACCGGCGTGCCGTCCGAACTGGCGTTGTAGAAGGCGTAGCTCGTGCCGAGGTTCTCGCCGATGTTGTTGTAGAGCACCGGGCTGGTCATGTAGTAGGTGTAGTACGGGTAGGAACCGCTGCCGTGGACGCTGTTGTAGTAGAACTTCATCCCGTCCTGGTAGCGGATGTACATCCCGTAGGAGGCGTAGCCCGAGACCATGTTGCCGGCGATGATGTTGCCGGTCGAGCGCGGGCTGGAGTAGCCGTAGAAGTAGATGCCGTAGTTGTGGCCCTTGATCGTGTTGTTGACGACCGAGTCGTCGTCGCCGTAGTACCAGTAGATGCCGTAGGTCGAGGTACCCTCGAAGGTGTTGCCGACCAGCGCGCACGAGTCGGTGGTGTTCGAGTTGGTGTAGTAGGAGTTGCCCCAGAACCCGTAGCTCGTGTAGCCGGTGACCTTGAAGCCCTCGATGCGGATCCGCTGGTTGTTGTACAGCCGGATGCCGTAGGTCCCGCCGGCGTTGATGGTCACTTCCTCGCCCGGCACCACGCGCCACCACAGGTGATACTGGCCGTTGCCGATGCCCTCGAGGTTGAGGGTGCCCGAGTGGGTCTGCGAGTAGACGTCGAACCGAACGTCGCCCGCGAACCCGCGCATCTGGGCGGCGTTCACCGCGGCCGCGATGTCGTCGAAGTCGGCGAAGCTGCCGCCGACCGTGTAGACGCCCGACAGCGGGTCGCCCGGGTACTGCCACTCGTCGCAACCGATGTCCGGCGCGGTCGCCGACCGGGTGTCGCCGTCAAAGTCCAGCGTGTCGCCCGCAATCGGCGTCGCCTGCTCGAGGCAGGGCGAAGTGCCCCTGAGGTGCAGGTTGTTGGCCGCCACCATCAGCGGGTCGCTCTGGAGCGAGTTGGCGTCCTTGCCCGAGTAACTCTGCCAGGTGGACAGCGCCATCGAACCGTAACTGTAGTGGTAGAGCGGGTTGCTGCCGCCGCTGTTCAGCCAGAAGCAGTTGTAGTCCGAGGTCTGCGGCCACATGTCGCCGTAGTAGTAGTAGAGCGCGTAGCTGGCGGCCTGGAGGATGTTGTTCCGCATGTCGAGGCTGTAGCCGTAGTAGTTGCGGAACGCGTACGACGAGGTCGTCCAGACCGAGTTGTAGTAGAGCTTCGTGCCCTGGTGGTAGCCCAGGTAGAGGCCGTAGGAACAGGAGCCGCCGATGGCGTTGTTGGCGATGTAGTTGTCGTAGTTGTAGTAGCCCGAGCTCGAGTAGCCGTAGAGGTAGATGCCGTAGGAGGAGGTGGCGTAGATGTTGTTGCGCTCGATGCGGTTGCCGTCCGAGCCGTAGTACAGGTAGATGCCGTTGTAGCCGCTGATGTTGCAGTCGGCGATGACGCAGGAGTCGCAGCCGATGTAGGGCAGGCCCGAACCGGTGTGGTAGAGCCGGAACCCGTAGCTGCCGTACCCGGTCACGTTCAGGTGGCGGAACTCGAAGTACTTGGCGCCGTTCATCTGCACCGCGTAGTTCGAGCCGCCGGCGTTCAGCGTCGCGCCGGTCGGCGCGCCCAGGGTGTCGAGACCCTGGAAGGCCACCTTGTAGCTGCCGTTCGGGAACCCGGCGATGAACAGGTTCTCGGTGTAGCTGCCCGGGTAGACGCGGAAGTCCACGTCGCCGGCCTGGCCGCGCAGGCAGAGCGCGTCCAGCGCCTCGTTGAAGCTCTCGAAGTCGCCGTTGCCGTCCTGCATTATCGTGTACATCCCGGACATCGGGCTGCCCGGGTTGGTCCATTCGTCGGCGCCGATGTCCACCGTGCTGCCGCGCGTGTCGCCGTCAATGTCAACCGTGATGCCGGCGATGGCAGTGCCCGCGCCGATGCAGGGCGAGCCGGTGCGGATGTGCAGGTTCGAGCCGCTGGCGAGCAGCGGGTCCTGGTTGATGCTGTTCAGGTCGCGGCTGTAGTTGGCCTGCCACTGGGCCAGCGTCTGGTTGTAGCCGTAGGGGTAGTTGTAGATGACGTAGGTGTAGCCGCTCGAACTGTAGAAGCAGTTGTAGTCCGAGGTCGTCGGCAGGCCGCCGTAGTACTTGTACCAGACGTAGGAGTAGCCGCTGTTCTGGTAGATGTTGTTCCGGTAGTCGCCGTTGTAGCCGTAGTAGTCGCTGAACGCGTAGCTGCTCGAACCGTTGTAGAGAGTGTTGTAGTAGAGCTTGGTGTAGTAGTGGTAGTAGAGGTAGACCGGGTAGCTCGTGCTGGTGACCATGTTGTTGGCGATCACCATGTAGTAGGCATAGCTGCCCGAGGACGACTTGTAGATGCCGTAGCTCGAACCCGAGTTTATCCTGTTGCCGATGATCGAGTCGTAGTCGCAGTAGTAGTAGAGGTAGATGCCGTAGCCGCCCGAGTTGATCGTGCAGCCCTCGACGTTGACGTTCTGCGAGTAGCGCAGGTACATCCCGTAGTTCGAGCTGGTGATTTCGCAGTTGCGAATCGCCAGGTGGTCGGCGTAGTAGGTGTAGAAGCCGTAGTTCGAGGTCGAAATCGTCTTGATGCCGTCAATGACGACGTTCTGGGTCTGGTTGATGTACCAGGGGTAGCCCGAGTAGGTCACGACCGGACTTTCGCCGGTCGCGGCCTTGAAGACGATGTTGTAGCTGCTCGCCCCGCTGACGTAGGACAGGGACGCCTGGCCCGTGTAGGTGCCGGTGTACATGTCCAGCGTGCAGGGGCCGGTGACCCCGTAGCTGGTCAGCCGGTTGGCCGCCTCGACGTGCGACGCGAAGTCGCCGCCGCTCGGCTTGATGGTGTAGGTGCCCTGCATCGGCTGGGCCAGCGCCGTCCCGGCGCCGACCACCAGCAGTAGCAGGCCTACCAGCGACACGTGTCGTGTCATCAGTGCCCTCCTTAGGCTTAGTTGCTCTCGGGCTACCCGCTCCGTCTGCCGGCGACCGAAACCGCCCGAAGCGGTCTGTCCGGTTGATTCCCGGTGCGTGGTAACCCTTTTATCGGAATTGATTGCCGCTTCCGACCGGAAAATCTTACCCCCCCCCTCCCCCTTGTCAAGCAAGCTTGGGCCGCCGTGCCGCGCCGAAACACGGAAGCTCGGGGGCTGCCGGCAGTTCTTGACACTTGGACCTGCCGGGCTAGCCTTTGGGGTGATGCGCCGGCTGAGTTATACCGTCTTGGCCGTGCTCCTGCCGGCGGCTCTCGCCGCCGGGACCACGGTCGAAAGCCTGCCCGGGCCCCGCGTCAATCCCTGGTCGTTCGAACTGCTCTCGAACTCCCGTTTCTCGGTCCACTCCGGCATCGCGGACAGCCTGCCCCGCCAGGTGCTGGCCAACGTGCTCTGGGCGATGAACCGCGCCCCGCGGCTGGGCGAGTCCCGCGAACTCTACGTCGCCACGCCCGACAACGTCTGGCGCTTCGACCCCGGCTCGATGACCCTCGAACTGCACCGGGCCGGCGACCGGCGCTACTCCTCGGGCGCGGCCTTCGAGGTCGGGGTCGCCTGCGCCCGCCACGAGGACGCCGGGTTCGCAATCCAGGCCGGCCTGCTGGCCGCCACCGCCTTCCCGGACCAGGGAGCGGCCGGCTGCCCGATGAAGTGGGCGGCCGACCACGCCAACGCCAACTGGGACCCCCAGACCGAAATCCTGATGACCAGCGTCTTCGGCCGGACCGCGCCCGAAGTCCTCGACTCGACGCTGGTGGCATTCTCGTCCGACACGTCGCTGCCCGCGCCCCACACCTTCGGCCCGGACACCTTCGAGCTGGTGCTGATGAACCTGGCCCAGGACACCGCCTTCTCGTCCTTCGCCATCTCGCTCGAGACCGCCGCGCAACTGCTCTGGGCCGCTTACGGCGTCTCGCCCCACCACGCCTGGAACGGCCGCCGCGGCCTGACCGTGCCCAGCGCGGTGGCCGGCTACTTCCTCACCGGCCGCGTCTACCTCGTCACCGGCGCCGGGGTCGAGCGTTACCACAATCGGCTGCCCGGCAGCAACCTGACCACCGCCGACCACCGGCTCGAAACCGTCGTGGTGGGCGACCGGAGGCCCGAACTGCGCCTCGCCTCGAGCCTGGTCCCGCCGTCGGCCCCGGCCTACGTCGTCGTCTGCTGCTCGGACACTGCTTCCTACCAGCACGTCCAGGAGGCCGGCTTCGCCGGGTTCCAGCTCCTCTGCCAGGCCCGGGCGCTGGGCCTGTCCGGCCACCTCGCCGGCCCGCTTTCCCCGTTGGAGCGCGACGCCATCGGCATCGCCCTCGACCTGCCGCTCGACCACTACCCGGTGCTGGTCTTCTCGGTCGGCGAGCCCGCGACCGGCGCGCCCGAACCGGATATGCCCCTGCCGGTGGAAATCACCCGCGGCCGGCCGGTCATCGCCCCGGGCGAGGTGCTCAGGGTCGAGTACCTGCTGCGCCGGCCGGGCAACGTCCGCGCCGAGGTGTTCGACCTGCTCGGCCGGCCGGTGACAAGACTCTTCGACGAACGCCTGCCCGCCGGCTACCACAGCTTCGAATGGGACGGCACCGACGGCCAGGGCCGGCCGGTGAAGCGCGGCTCGTACGTCATCGGCGTCTTCGGCCCGGGCTCGGTCGCCCAGCACAAAGTCGCCGTCTTCTGAACCCCCAGCGCTTGCTCGTTTTGGCCGGCCTCGCGGGCCTGGCCTGCGCCCCGGCGCTGCGGTTCCAGGCCCGAATCACCGACGGTGAGACCGGCCGGCCGCTTGTGGGCGCGGTGGTCACGGTCGAGGAGACCGGGATGATGGCCGCGACCGATTCGACCGGCGCGACGCCCGCGGTCCGCGCCGAAGCCAACGCCGTGCTGGCGGTCGCCTGCCCCGGCTACCTGCCGACCAGCACCTCTGTCGAGTTGCCGGCCCGGCGCGGCGACACCGTCCGGACCGCCATCCTCCTCTACCCGGACCGGCCGCGCACGCTCGTCGGCCGCGTCACCAGCGCCGGCACCGGCTTTCCCCTGCCAAACGCGGCCGTGTCCGTCCTCGGCACGCAGTTCGTCGCGGTCACCGGCCCGGGCGGCAACTACCGGTTCGAAGGATTCCCGCCCGGCCCGCGCCTGGTTCGTGCCGGGCGCGAGGGTTGGCTCGCGGATTCGGCGCGCGTCCTCGCCCTCGGCGGCGACACCACCCGGGTCCATTTCCGCCTGCGCGACACCACCGACGAGGGCCGGGCCACGGG
>JAFGQF010000116.1 GCA_016935775.1 Caldifarciminota bacterium | reverse complement strand
TCCTGCGGCGGGGTCGCAGGTCCGGGCCTTGCGCGGGCAGGACTCCTGTAACCGATTCGGTTCGGACACACGTTTATACCCTAACCGGCCCGGGTTGTCAAGGGGAGGGGCGAGGTCGGATTCCAGATTGATGATTCTCGATTGCAGATTGAGCAGGCGGCGAGGAATGAGCAAGGACAAGGCGGAAGGATGAATGTGAAGGATGAACCGGAAGGGACTGAGGAAGGAGGGACAATGACCTGGGTGAGGGATGAGCAGGACAAGGCGGAGGACGACCCGTCTGTCACCCTGAGCGAAGAGAAGGGTCTCAAGCGCCGGCCAGCCAGGACCATCCACAGACGTCGTAGCGAGGGAGCGGAGCGACCGTGGCAATCTCGCAGATGAAGAACAGTTTCCGTGTTGATGTTTGCGGGCCGGGCAGATTGCGGTCGGCTGGCTGGGAGGACGCCCTACGCTGGCCCGGGGCCCGAGAACGCCGCTTGACAAGCCGGTCGTCTCGGCCGCATACTGGGGCACGGGAGTGTTGATGCGTCGTATTGCGTTGGCGGTCTGGGTGCTGGCGGCCCTCGGATTCGGCCAGCACTGGGAGCACGAGCTGGTGGATGCCGGCGGCGTTGACCCGGGAGTGCGGATGGCCTGGGGGCCGGACAGCCTGCTGTACCTCTGTTACACCGGGGACTCGGGCCGGACCAGGCTGGCCCGGAAGGATAGCTGCTGGCACTTCGAGGACGTTCCGCAGAGCGTGACCTCCACCGGCTGTCTTCCTTCCTTCGCCTTCGGCCCGGATGGCGAGGTCGCGGTCACCTACTTGAACGGGCAGGAGGCCTGGCTGTCGGTCCGTCGGGGTACGGCTTGGGCGAGCTGCTCGGTCCCGTACCGGCCGCGGAACGACTGGCCGGTGTTGCCGGTCACTTTTGACTCCCTGGGCCGTGCGCTGGTGCCCGTCACCTTCGACCCGTTCGGCGGGGGCTGGGCCCTGGCGTTGGGACTGGCCTGCCTGCAGGAGGATTCGACCTGGTCAATCAATGACACCATCGACATCGGCCCGCACGGTCCGAGGTACTATGTTGTCGGGTTCGGTCGCAAGTCCGACCTCAGTCCGTGGGGCGCGTACGTGGTGTACGTCTATGACATCGCGTACCTGTACATGGGCATCTACTGGTTCGAGTGGCGGGGAGCCTGGGAGCTGGGCCGCTGGTTCGGCGCCGAGCGGGCGTTCGTCGGGCCCGGGTGCGGCAGCATCGACCGGCGCGACTCGGTCCACGCGGCCTACTACTGCTCGGACACGACGCAGTTCGGTGTCTGGTTCGACCGGGCCAGGCTAGTCGAACTGGACCCGGAGTGCGTGGCCCTGGCGTTCGACAGTTGCAGCCGGCCGTTCATCGCGCTGACCGAATCGGAGTCGCTGCGATTCTGCCACCGAGACGGCCGGGGATGGCATTTCCTCGACGTGAACGTCCCGGGCGTGAACTGGGCGGACATCACTGCCGAAGGCGAGCAGCCGTTGATAGCCTACCAGACCGATGCCGGTCTCTTCCTTGCCCGCGGCGTGGGCATCGTGGGAGTTGAGGACGGGGCCGAAGGCGGAAGGCTGAAGGCGGAGCCGGAGTTCCCGTCCGTCCTGCGCGGGCCGGAGCTGCTGCTGCTCGACTGCCGAGTGCTGGACATCCAGGGTCGGGACGTGACCGACCGACGGGAGCGGCTTGCGCCGGGCGTGTACTTCATCGGAGAGGGTTCGAGGATTCCAGGGTTCGAGGGTTCCAGGGTCCGGAAGGTCGTCGTCCAGCGGTAACAAGTCAAGCTGCTTGCGCGGGCGCGGTCGTCGGGCTATATTATTCCTGTCGTGATTGAGAAGTGCGCGGAGTGCGGCCGGGCGAAGGCCGGCCGGGAGTGCCCGCTTCTGGGCGCGGTGATTTGCCCGCGGTGCTGCGGTGAGATGCGGGCCGCGGGCCGGGAGTGCCCGGCCGAGTGCGAGCACCGGCAGGCGTCGGTCCGCCGGGCGCGGGAGCGGCTGGTGGAGGCGACCGTGCGGGACGTGCCGGGTTTCGAACCGGTGCTGCATAACCTGCGCCTGGCCCTGGTGCGTTCGATGCAGGGCGCGGCGCAGTCGGAGTGGCTGGCCGCGGTTGCCGAGGCGCGCGACCGGCTGCGGGCCGGGCAGTCGGGCCTGCTGTATGAGCATCATCATCCTGACCCGCGGGTGGAGGCCGGCGCGCGGGAGTTGTGGTCGGTGGTGGCAGGGCACCTTGAGGGCCGGGACGGCCTGGCCCGGACCGCGCACGAGGATATGGACCGGGCGCTGCGCCTGGTGGGCGGGCAACTGGAGAGCGGGGAGAAGCGGGCGCTGGACGTGGCGCGGCTGTTCGGGTTGTGCGTGGAACCGGGCTATGCCCGGGCCGGGCGCGACGATGAGGAGGACGATTGGAGATTGGTCCGGACACCGAGGTAGGCGAGCTGGTCGAGCAGCGGCCGGCGGCGGTGAAGACGTTGATCCGGCTGGGCCTGCCGTGCCTGGTTTGCGGCGAGGCGTTCTGGGGTACGGTGGCCGAGCTGTGCGAGCGGTACGGGAAGGACGTCGGCCGGGTCGTGGCCGAGCTGAGGCGGGAGCAGGGTTAGCGAAACGGCCGGCCGTTCGCGAGCGTCAGATACTTT
>JAFGQF010000115.1 GCA_016935775.1 Caldifarciminota bacterium | reverse complement strand
CAGCCGGCCCGTTGCCTCGCCATCGAGAACGCCCCGCTGGGCGTGCGCTCGGCGGTGACCGCCGGCATCCCCACGTGGGGGCTGCTGATAGGCTCGCCGCTCCGGCCGAGCGATCTTGCCCGCGAAGGCGCACGCCAGGTCTTCACCGGCCACGAGCAGTTGCTCGACGCACTCCGGGCCGGCACCGGCCTGCCCCGCCGGCGTTCCCGGCCACCGACCAGGACCAGGAGAGAACCAGCTAGGAGGACAGGATGACCGACCGCAATGAACTCGTCGAGCGGCTCGAGGGCCGGCTCGACCAGTGGGACCGGCAGATCGAACAGCTCCAGACCCGCACGGACCGGCTCGACACCGAGGCCAGGACCGCCTGGCAGCAATCGCTCGACCGGCTGCGTGACCGGCGTGACCAGGCCCGGCAGCAGCTTGACGAGCTTCGCTCGGCCTCGGCCGACACCTGGCAGGAACTGCGGGCCGGGGCCGAACAGGCCTGGCAGGAACTGGGCGATGCCGTACGCTCGGCCGCCGATCAGCTCAAGCAGTAGCAGTGAAACGCCCCACGGGGCAACAGACCAGGAGGACCGATGAAAGTCGCAGTGGATCAGCAGACCTGCACCGGCTGCGAGCTGTGCGTGCAGACCTGTCCGGACGTTTTCGAAATGGCCGGTGATACGGCCCGGGCCAAGGTGGACGAGGTCCCGGGCGATTCCGAGGACTGCGCCCGCCAATCGATCGAGGAGTGCCCGGTAGACGCAATCAGCGAAGTCTGAGGTTCTCAGGGGACCGGCTTCGATGGCCGGCGCGGGCGCGTCGCCACCGGGGCCGCACCCGGCAGAAATGGAGGCATCCGATGAGCCAGGAAATGCAGGAGACGTTGCGCAAGGCGGTGCTGTTCGCCGCCGGCGCGGCACTGACGACGGCCGATACCGCCCGCCGCTTCTTCGACGAAATGGTCGAGCGCGGAGCGATGTCCCGGCCCGAAGCCGAGAAGCTGGCCGACGACCTCTCGGAACGGGTGCGCAAGGCGCGCGAGGACATCAAGCAGACCGTGAACGAAGCGGTGCGCAAGACACTGGAAGAAACCGGCATCCCGACCCGTGAGGATATGGCCGCGCTCAAGGAACGCGTCCGGGCACTCGAGGAATCCTCCACGAGCACCGCCAAGTAGTCCGGATGAGCGACCGCCCGCCGGCCGGCTGGGCCCGCCTGCGCCTCGAGACCGGTCGAGCCGCCCTGCTCGTCAGGGTGCTGGCCCGCTACGGCTTCGCTGAGCTGAGCGATCGGCTCGGCCTCGACAGCCTGGTCCGGCTGCGCGACCGGTTGCTGCGCCGGCGCCGGTCGCACCGCGAACTGGTCGAACTCGAGCCGCCTGAACGTCTCGCGCGGGCCCTGGTTGAGCTGGGTCCGACCTTCGTGAAGTTCGGCCAACTGCTCTCCACCCGGCCCGATCTCCTGCCGGACGATTACCTCGCGAGCCTAGCAACGCTCCAGGACCGCGTGCCCGGGATGGAATTCGAGCAACTGCAGTCGGTGGTCCGAACCGAGCTAGGCGCTGCGCCGGGCGAGGTCTTCACCCGGTTCGACGCCGAGCCGGTCGCCGCCGCCTCGCTCGCCCAGGTCCACCGGGCGATGCTCGCCGGCGCAGGCCCGGTGGCGGTGAAAGTCCAGCGCCCGGGGGTCGAGGACCAGGTCGAGGGCGACCTCGGCCTGATCGAGCGCGTCACCGGGCTGGCCGAACGGCTTCCCGAATACGCCGAGTACGACCTGCGCGGCCTGTACGAGGAGTTCGCCCGGACAATCCGGCACGAGCTGGACTACGAGCGCGAGGGGCGGAACTGCGATGCCTGCCGCCGGAACTTCTCGGGCGACGACAACGTGTTCATCCCCCGCGTCCACTGGTCACGCACCACTCGTCGCGTGCTGGTCCAGGACTTCATTGCCGGGGTCAAGGTCACCGACACCGCCAACCTCGATCGCCGCGGTTTCGACCGGCACGAACTGGCGCGTCGGGGCTGCCGCGCGTACCTGGCGATGGTCTTCGAGCACGGCTTCTTCCAGGCCGACCCGCACCCGGGCAACTTGATCGTCACCCCGGACGGTCGCATCGGCATTGTCGACTACGGGATGTTCTCACGGGTTGACGACGAAACGCGCGACGGACTGGCCGAACTGCTGCTGGCCACCTGGCGCCGCCAACCCGACCAGGTGGTCCGGGTCATCGACCGGCGGTCGCCGCTGGAGGACCGCTCCGCGCGCGCCGGCCTCCGCGCGGACGTCGCGGACCTCATCGACCGTTATCACGGGGTGGAGCTCGAGCGCATCCGGTTCGAACCGCTGGCCCGGGAATTCCTCACTGCCCTGCGCCAACACCGCATCCGGCTGCCGCGCGGCATGGCCAACCTGCTGCGCGGGCTGGCGACCGTCGAGGGGACCGGGTTGATGCTGGACCCGGAGTTCAATTTCGTGGCTACAATGCGGCCATACCTTGAGAAGCTGGCCTGGCGACGGTTCGGGCCGGTCGCCTGGCTGCGCGGGCTCGGCCGTTCGGGCCACGACCTCGAAGCGCTGCTCCGCCACCTGCCCGGCGACCTGCGGGATATCATCACCCTGGTCCGGCGCGGCACGATCCGGCTCAAGCTCGACCGGGGTGAGTTCTCGGACATCGCCGGCCGGGTCGAACGTTCCAACTCGCGGCTATCCGGCGCCATCGTGCTTGCCGCGATCATCGTCGGGGCGTCGCTGCTGGTCTTTGCCGCGCCCGGCGACCTCGGTGGCTATGTCCCGGCCATCGGCATCGCGGCTTTCGTAGCGGCCGGAGCGATCGGGCTCTGGCTGCTGGTGTCGATCATCCGAGGCACCCGGTGATGTCACCCCGCGCGACGGATGGCCGGCCCTGTAACCTGAATCGTTAACCGGCTATCCCGTTTACCGGCCGCGCCTTGAAGAACGCGCTGCCCGTGCCAACCGCAACTGTAACCAGGAATGCTCTCGCACAGGCTGCCGCGTACCTCGTGGCCGAATCAGCAAGCCGCGGCACGATGGTTGCACGTTCCCGGGCAATATGGGAAGCATCCGAAGCAAAGTCCCGGCCTTGCTCGAGCACGCGTCAGACCGCGACGGCGCCCCGGGCCCGGCGCCGGGCACAGACAAGACAGGGAGGTGACAATGCCCAGAGAACTGGCCAGATGGGACCCGCTCAGCGAGAT
>JAFGQF010000019.1 GCA_016935775.1 Caldifarciminota bacterium | reverse complement strand
TGATGCTCGCGGCCGCGGTTCCCCGGCGCGCTCCGGGCGACCTGCCCGGCGAGTCGCGGCCCGCGGCGAACCGGCGCTGCCCGGAGATGGTGGCCGCTGCCGTTGCGGAGTAGCCGGGAAGAACGGTGAGACGGACGGCAACTGCGGCCAGGGTGTTGCTCGACAAGTGGGCGGCGCGGGGCTGCGACCCGGCGAGAAGCAGGCGGCGGACACGGTCCCGGTTGACAGCCGGGCCGCCGGGTTTATGCTGGCCGGATGAAGAAGTCTCCTCCTGACAAGCCGGCCGGCGACGAGCCGCGCTGCGGGCTGTGCGGCAGGACCGGCAAGCTGGTCCGTACCGAGTGCTGCGGCAACTGGGTCTGCGACGACGAGGACCAGTACGTGCCGTTCTCGTACGCCCGGAACAGTTGCCATCGCAACCACCGGCGCTACACGCTCTGCGGCCATCATTGGGCCGAGGGGCACGAGGGGCGCTGGCAGGATTGTCCGAAGTGCCGGGAGGATTTCCCCGAGACCGAGCTCTATGTCTGGTACGGCACCAACGAGTACAACTTCGAGAAGCTGGAGGACCCGCCGAAGTTCCGGTTGACGTTCTGCCGGTCCTGCCACCGCCGCATCAGGCTCGGGACCGACGGGTACACGGAGATGCCGGACGGCAGCTACTTCTGCGAGACGTGCGCTTCCCGCCGTCCGGGTGCCGACCGGCCGGAACCGGACGAGCTGGTTGACGAGCTGCTCGAGTCGGTCGCCGAGGAGGACGGCGGGCTTGACCCGGTGGCGGTCGGCGACGATATCGACCCGGAGGCCGAGGAACAGCTGCGCGCCTACCTGTTCAGGCTGCTGGAGTCGGACTGGCAATCGCCCGGCTCGGCCCTGAGGCTGGCCGACGACCTCGCTCCCGACGAAGTGAATACCGTCCTGTTCCTGGACCAGGCACGCCGGTTCCTGCGCTACCTGGTCGAGAACAAGGGTGCCGGGCTCACGGCCAACGGCTGGCTGAAGCTGGCCGAGGTGGCCCGGTTGCTCGAGTTGATGGACTGGGCGCGGCAGGACGCCGATGCGTTGCCGCCGGAGTTCAAGCGAATCGGCGAGCAGGAGGTGAATTCGCTCAGCGTGGTGCGCGAGGTGGTCGAGGCGGCCGGCCTGGTCTACCGGCGGCGGGGACGGCTGCTCGTGCCGAAGCGGGCGCTGCCGTTGCTGGAGGACGGGCGGGCCGGCGCGCTGTACCGGCGGCTGTTCCTGGCGATGTTCCGGTTGCTGCCGCTGGACTGCCTGTACGGGGCCGAGGATTCGGTGCCGAGCCTGCAGCAGTCAATGCCGGTCGTGCTGTGGCGGCTGGGTCAGGTTGCCGGCGACTGGGTCAGGCTCGGCACGGTGTTCCGGGAAGTGTTGCTCGACGGCGTGCGGAAGGACATCGAGCAGTATCTGCCGGAGTTCCCGGAGTTGCGCCTCGCGTTGCTCTGGCACCGGGCAATCGAGCCGCTGGTCTGGTTCGGGCTGGTCGAGCTCGACCGCCAGCCGAAGCAGCGCCGGCCGCCTTCGGCCCGGATGCGGTTGCGCAAGACCCCGCTCTTTGACCGGTTCATTCGGATTACGTCCTTCGAGCCCGGAGCGACGGGCACGGTGGACGGCCGGCGCGCCGGTGCCGGAGAGCGGCCGGAACCGGAAGCACAGGAGTCCGCCGGACCGGTCCAGTTGCGATTGGCCGGTACCGAGCCCGAGCCGGCCCGGCCGGCATCCCGAACGCCGCCGAAACCCGAGCCGCCCGGGCGCGAGGACTGGCAGGCGCTGTACGACGCGGCCGCGCGGTTCAAGGAGCTTGCGCCGTGGGAGTGGATGTACGACACGGACATGTTCGGGGTCAAGGACCCGGAGAGCGGGGTCACTGGCTACTGCTCGGTGATGGGCAAGCTGGGTCAGCACTACTGCCTTGCCGCCTACACGGGGTCGTGGGGGCTTTCCGGCTACGTCCGGATGCTCAAGAGCCCCAGGCCGAAGACGAGCGCGGAGATGCTCGAGCACCAGGACTGCCTGATGGCTTCGTTCGAGGACCGGGTGATGCTCGGGGACCCGGACCTCACGGTCATCCGCGAGCTGGGCCTCGAGTTCCGCGGCGCGAACGCCTGGCCGCTGTTCCGCCGCTACCGGCGCGGGTACTTCCCCTGGTACATCAACCGGGACGAGGCGCGGTTCCTGTCAACCGTGCTTGAGCAGGCGCTGGACGTGACCGCGCGCGTCCGGTCCGACCCGGGGCTGCTGCGGCCGGGAGATGACGACCGCTACCTCGTTCGGGTTCGCCGCAGCGACGAGGCCGGGGATGCAGTCTGGCGTGACGAGCTGCTCAAGCCGGAACCGATGACGTTCGACGAGCTGATGGCCGAAGTCGGGCTGGCGTCGGTGTCCGGGCAGTACGTCGAGGAGCTGGCCCGGGCCGCGCCCGAGCGGCGCGGCACCTGGGAGTTCGAGATCACCCTGCTCGAGGAGCCGATGCAGGACGGTCCTGATGGGCAACCGTTCTACCCGCGCCAGATGATCGTCGCCGATGCCGACTCGGGATACATCCTGGGCACGATGCTGGCCAGCCCGGAGGACCACGTCGAGAAGTTCCAGTCCCAGCTCGCGGACACGGTGCGAACCTGCGGTTGGCTGCCGGCCCGGTTCCTGGTCCGCAACGACCGCTCCGAGCGGTTCATCGTCCCGCTGGGCCACGCCCTCGGCATCCCGGTCGTGCGGGGCCGGCTCAAGGCGGTTCAGGCGTTCATCCGCGCGCTCAAGAAGGACCTGCCGCGGCATTTCGGGTAGTTCCGGGCCGGGTCGCGGGTATCAGGACGCGCCGTCCGGTTTCGGGGATTCGCGCCAGCGGGCGAGGACTTCCTCCAACTGGTCCCGGACCGCGAACCGGGCGTCGGCCCGGTCGGTTCCCCTCATCAGCAGTCCGTCGTAACCGGTGTGGCGGTGCCGGGCAAAGGCCTGGACCGCGAGGAAAACCGCCCGGGGGTCAAGCCGCCGGGCCGCGGCGCTGCGGCCGACGCGGCCAGTGTACTTGCGGCAGGCGTGCCCGGCGATGGCCGCCGCGGTATCGGCCGGGCAACCGGGGAAGCTGCGGCGGACCTCGTCCGCGAACGCGGCAACGTACCGCGTGTCCAGCTCGTCGCGTCTCGCCGCCTCCCTTTCCCGCCGGGCCGCGCGCAGCTCGGAGTCGGACAGGCATTCGACCCGGGCCCGGTCCACGGCTTCGGGCTCGACCAGCACGCCCTGGCGTTCGTAGCGCCGCCGGGCCCGGCTGAACTCGACCACAACCGCGGACAGGCCGGAGTGCTTGCGGCTGCGCCGGGTCAGGGCCGCGTCGCCCCGGGGCAGGTACTCGAGGTGGCCGAGGTCGGCGCAGTCAAGGCAGAGGGGCCGGCCCTGCTCCAGGAACAGCAGGTTGCCGCGCGCGAGCGGGGCGCCGCATTCCGAGCACTTGGCGTCGCGGCGGATGCGGTAGACGACCGGGCCGCTTCGGTCCACGGCTGATTGTGGGGCCAAACAGCCGGGGCTGTCAAGCCGGCAGGTTGACCGGGTTGGGCGGATGGTCTATACTTGACGCCGAGTTTCTTCGGCACCGGCATAATGGCGTTCAACCCTCCTGTCAGCAACCCGCGCGGCTTGGGCCGCGTGGTCGCGCTGGCGGCCCTCTTGGTCCTGGCCGGCACGGCTTCGGCCGGGCTGTGCGTCAACGGGACGACCTATGACTGGGAGCACATCGGCCGGTTCGTGCTGCCGGGCGAGACGCTGGACTGCGCGGTAGTGGACACGGCCCTGACCTGCGGCTGGGCGGCCGCTTCGGGGAGCGTCGAGGACGTCGGCGAGCGGCAGTTCCGCTGGGTCGCGCCGGTCGAGCCGGGGCTGTGCCCGGTGACGGTCGTCATCGGCGAGCGGGTGGTGACGGTCAACGCCTTCGTGCTGATTCCCTATGACAGCTTGCAGAACGGCGAGCTGCGCGGTTTTCGCATCGGCCGCTACCCGGCGTCCAACCCGTTCCCGAACTTCGTCGTGCCCAAGGGGTTTGTCGAGGTGACCGAGGAGAATGCCGACACGCCGATATCGCGCGGGCTGGTGCTGCGCGATTTCACGCCGCGCTACCCGGGCGGGTTCCCGTCGTACGTGGCCCTGCGC
>JAFGQF010000018.1 GCA_016935775.1 Caldifarciminota bacterium | reverse complement strand
TAGCGGCGCAGGTCCTGCCACTGGGTCCAGGCGATGAACTGGATGCGGCGGGCCTTTTCGAGCTCGGGCGCGAACTCGCGCTGGATTCGGCGCAGCTCGGTGGGCTTGCGGTCGCGCAGCCCGGCCGGCCACTCGGTCCAGGGCCGGTTGTCGTGGATTTCCTTGAGCACGGTGAAGAGGCAGTGGTCCTCGAGCCAGTCGCGCTGGACCCGGACGAACCGGCCCAGCGAGGCGCCGCCGCGCAGCCGCTCGGCGGCCCGGCCGAGCATCCGCCGGCGCCAGGCCGCGGTTTCGGCGTAGTCGGACCGGGCCGGCCGGAACGACGGCCGGGGCCGGAGTTCGGCGGGCTGGACCAGGCCCTCGCGCTCGAGCAGGTCCGGGCTGATGAACAGCGGGTTGAAGGCGAAGGCCGAAACGCTCCGGTAGGGCGAACTGGCGTACAGCGGGTCGGTCGGCCCCAGCGGCAGCACCTGCCACCAGCGCTGGCCGCCGGCCCGGAGCCAGTCGGAAAACTGCCAGGCCCCGGGACCGAAGTCGCCGACGCCATAGGGGCCGGGCAGGGAAGAGACGTGCAGCAGGATGCCGCTCGCGCGCTTGAGTTTCATTGACTTCTCCTTTGCGGTCTTGTGACGGCGGCCGGTTCGGCCGCGGTTTCGGCCGGCGCCTCGCGCCGGACCAGCCGGCGCCAGACGTCCGCGCCCGAGCCCGCGCCCGGGACGTTGCTGGCGACCGGGTAAATGATATCCACGAAGCCGGGCTCGAGCTCGACCTCGAGCAGCCCGGTGGCGAGCTCCATCGCCCGGCAGGCGCTGCGGAGCGCGACCAGGGTGGCGGGCTCGGTGATGTCGTCGAAGAACCAGGCGCAGCTGGTGAACGTGCGGAGCACGAGCCGCTGGACTTCAAGCAGGTCGAAGAGCCGCGCCTCGGCGGTAGGGTCGAGCGGGCGGGGGCAGTGCCGCGCGACGAAGGCGGGTCGGGCGGTCGGGTCGAGCAGGACCGATACGTAGTCGTCGCGCGCGGCCCACGGGTCGGTTGCCAGCCCGGCCAGCGCTTTCTCCCAGAGCGGAGCGACGGCGTCGCGCAGCCACTCGACCGCGCGGCGGAGCGGCGCGCGCCAGGCCTGGTTCCAGCCCGGGTTGCCGGCCGAGCAGCCGCAGTCCGAGCGCCAGCGCTCGATGCCGTGGACGCAGCTCCACGAGCTGTTCTCGACGATGCGGACCTCATCCGCGGCCCCGAATCGCTCGAGGTGCTCGGCGTAGACCGTCAGCTCGACTTCGGGATGGCGGTTGATTTCGTCGAGGCAGGCGGCCAGGGCCAGCTCGCCGAATCGGTGGTGATGGCCGAAAGTTTCGCCGTCCACCGCGACGTGGGCCAGTCCCGGGCCGGCGGCGACGAGCCGGTCGGCGAGCGCGCGGCCGTCCTCGAGCGCGGTGCCGAAGGCAATGTCTCGGCTGACCGGCCCGTCGTAGAAGAAGAGCGCGATGTCGCGCCCCGACGGCAGAAGACAGCGGTACGCCCGGCGCGGGTCGACGCTCCCGGGCGCGAGTTCGGTCCATCCTGCCGCGCCGGCCGGCCGGGTCGCCGCGGCCTGGTGCGGGGCGAGAATCGTGAACCGCAGGCCGAGCTCGGCGCAGGCCTCGAGCACCGGGGTCGAGACCGCGGTCTCGGGCAGCCAGGCGCCCTCAGGAGCCCGGCCGAAACGGTGCTCGAAGTCGCGGATGCCCCAGAGCAGCTGGGTGCGGCGGTCGCGCTCCGAGTCGAGCGGCAGTATCGAGTGGCCCCAGGACTGGCAGATGGCCGGGCCGTGGCCGGAGAAACGGGCGCGGCCGTCCCGGTCCGCGGCGATGACCGCGGCACAGGTTTCCGGGTCGTGCAGTTCGAGCCAGGCGAGCAGGCTCGGCCCGAAGTTGAAGCTCATCCGCTCGTAGTTGGACGTCGCGGCGTCGGACCCGGGCAGCTTCGCCTGCGCGTTGGGCCGGTAGCATTCGGCGTTCACCCGCTCGTTCCAGTCGTGGAACGGCGCGGCCGAATCCTCGCGCTCGACCTCGCCGGTCCACGGGTCGGTCCGGTCGGGCTGGTAGAAATGACCGTGGACGCAGCAGAAGATTTCGCTCATTGACGATTGACGAATGGCGATTGGCGAATGAACCCGGTCGCCCGATGGCCGGGCGAAACAGGACACCGGCGGAGGGGTGATGCCTGGCAACTGTTCTGCGACATCGGCGTCATCTGCGGTTTCGATGTCGGGGTTTCGGGTCGGGGGTCCCAGACCCGGGCTCCGTGCTTCTTGGCATCTTGGCGGTTTCGGGTTCGGGCGCGAGGACGAGGAGGCCGAGGGGCGGCAGGTTGAGCGTGAGCGACTGCGGTCGGCCGTGAGACTCCTCTGGCCCGGATTCGACCCGGCCGAGGTTGCCCTGGCCGCTTCCCCGGTACTCGCGGGCGTCGGAGTTCAGGATTTCGCGCCAGGCGCCGGGTTCGGGCACGCCGACCCGGTAGCCCGGCCGCGGGACCGGGGTGAGGTTGGCGACGACCAACAGGCAAGGGTTCGAGGGGTCGAGGATTCCAGGGGTCAAGGGTGAGGACGAGGAAGAGGGCGCGGACTTGCGGAGGAAGGAGACCACGCCCGAGTCCTTGTCGGCGCAGTCCACCCATTCGAACCCGGCCGGGTCGGCGTCGTTCCAGAGCGCGGGTTCGTCGCGGTAGAGCCGGTTCAGGTCGGTCACCCATTGCAGCACCCCGCGGTGGAAGTCGCTTTCCAGCTCGTGCCAGTCGAGCCCGCGGTCGTGGTCCCATTCGCGGCGCGCCCCGAACTCCCCGCCCTGGAAGAGCAGTTTCTTGCCCGGCATCAGCCACTGCCAGCCGAGCAGCAGGCGCAGGTTGGCGAACTGCCGCCAGTCGTCACCGGGCAGTTTCTCCAGGAGCGAGCGCTTGCCGTGGACCACCTCGTCGTGCGACAGCGGCAGGACGAAGTTCTCGGACCAGGCGTAGACCAGCGGGAAGCAGAGCCGGTCGTGGTGGAACTTGCGGTGGATTGGGTCGCGGGAGAAGCAGTCGAGGGTGTCGTGCATCCAGCCCAGGTTCCACTTGAACCCGAACCCGAGCCCGCCCTCGTGAACCGGCCGCGTCACGCCCGGCCAGGCGGTGGACTCCTCGGCGACCGTGAACGCGCCCGGCGCGAGCGCGCCGACCGCC
>JAFGQF010000114.1 GCA_016935775.1 Caldifarciminota bacterium | reverse complement strand
GCGCGGTGGGTGTGGCCGGCGTCGAGCGACGCGGTCCTGGTGTTCTGGGCCAGCACCATATCGTAGATGTCGCCCGGTTCCAGGCCCGGGATCGCCGCTTTCTTGAGCACGGCGTTGTCGCCGCCGGACGTGCCCTCGTCCGACCAGCGCAGCGGGAACACGACCTCGAGACAGCGCACCCCGGTCTCGTCGTCGAAGTCCACGTCCCAGTCATAGGCCAGCGAGTCGGCGTGCCCGGCCAGCTCGTGGCCGTGGCCGACCCCGACCAGGTTGTACAGCTCGACCGAATCGTCGTCGTAAAAACCCAGCCAGAAATACGAGCCGGCCATCGTCGCCGAACCCAGCCCGAACCCGAACCAGCCCTTGCCCCGGGTTTCAACCGCGACATAGACCAGGCTGTCGTCATAACCCCACGAGACCGTCATCCCGGTGGCCGGGTTCTTGAGCTCGGCCGGGTACTCGAACTCGCCGTCCTCGCGCTCAACCCAGCCGTCCACCGACACCCGGTCTTCCATCAGCGAATCATAAGGCATCACCGGCATCTCCTGGGCGATGACCAGCCCGGTCGCCAGCAACCCGAGGCATAGCAGCTTCGTCATCTCAACTCCTCTCGGCATTCGTCACTCGACATTCGTCTCTTGCTTTGACGCCCTTCATCCTATCCGAGTTCCGCAGGCACTGTCAAGACCGGCCGGACAGACCCCGCCAACCGCAGCGCACTCTCCTGCCGTCCCCTGCCGCATCTTACGACATTGACGGGGCAAACCCCGACATCCGACCGAAGACACGCGGCCCGGGGCGATTCGGTCTGAGATAAGTACTTGGCGTACAAGAACTTCGACAATACCGGCGCTCCTGATGCTGGCACGGTGAGTGCATAAGCCCCACTTGAATCATTGCGCCGCAAGTTCGTGCGGCTGGTGGAGTTGGATTGGAGAGTACCAGGAGCTGACGACGGTACGGAGGACTGGTGTACGTAGCGCCCGACGAAGTTGACCGTGAGGTTCGCGAAATCAGGCGGATTGTCAATGAGGCCGTGGGCTTGCGCGACGACCGCGACGACCGCAACTGCTCCCGGCCCGGCGAACTACTGCCGGCCCAGGGAAAGCCAGACCGGCCGGCGCCGCCGGACGACCTGTTGCCGGCGCCACCGCTGTAGGAAACACGATGAAGCACGAACAGCAACTGGAACTTGAAGAACGGCTCAATCGCGCCTGCCTGGTCTGGGACAGCCCGCCAAAGATGGCGACCGAGGGAATGGAAGACCCGACCCGGGTCAAGGTCATGCCGAAACGGCCAAGCCACCCCGGCCACCTCCACCAGACCGGCCAGCTTCACCGCTCGAGCCCGGTGCACACATTCGGGCACTGATTAAGAACCGGGGCGCAGTCAGAACACTGAAGTCAGAACCGCCCCCCCCCTCGCTGCCCGGTGCCTGGTCCCTGGATGCTGAATGCTGGATACTGACTACTGGATGCTGACTACTGTTCTCTGCCTTCGCTCCCCTGCCCGGCCTCCAGGTACAGCAGCGCCCGACCGACGTAGATGTCGGCCAGTTCACCGATGTACTCTATTTCCGCGTCGGTCAACTCGCGCTTGACCCGGGCGGGCACGCCCGCGACCAGGGTCCCGGCCGGCACCTCGAAACCCTCGCGCACCACCGAGCCGGCCGCGACAATCGAATGACTGCAAACCCGGGCCCGGTTCTGCACGACCGCGCCCATCCCGATGACGCACTCGTCGTCCACCGTGCAGCCGTGCAGTATCGCCCGGTGCCCGACCGTCACCCGGCCGCCGACCAGCGTCGGCACCTCGGCGTCGCAGTGCACCACGCACAGGTCCTGGATGTTCGTTTCCGGCCCGATGGTTATCGAATCGACGTCGCCGCGCAGCACCGATCCGAACCAGACGCTCACCCCGTCGCCCAGCTTCACCCGGCCGACCACGGTCGCGTTGGGCGCGACATAGACATTCCGGCCCAGCCGCGGCCGGTGTCCCTGGAACGACAGCAGCATCACCGGCCCTGGTTCACCGACTGCGGCTTGCGCAGCCGGACCGCGGTCATGTCGTGGGTGCCGTCCGCGCGCTCGACCGTCGTCAGCAGGAACACGTCCTCGCCCGCGACCAGGTCCGCGGCCCGGGTGTCGCCGGCGCAGCGCCAGGTCCGCTCCCAGATCGTCCCGGCGTTGGGCTGGTAGTGAAACGCCAGCGCGGAAACCTGCTCGGTGCCGTGCAGCGTCGCGCCGACATACAGGTCGCCGTCCGCGCTGGCGGCAATCGCCCGGCCCTCGGCGCGCACGCCCTCGCCGTAGGCGGTCTTGCGGATCAGCTCGCCGTCCGGGTGATATTCGAGGATGACGCAGACCGGCGCGCCCTCGACCAGCGCGGTGCCGGTCGCCACCACGTTGCCGAACACGTCAACCGCCACGTCGCCCGGCCGGTCCTCGCCACCCGAGTCGTAAACGCGCGTCCAGAGCGTATCGCCCTTCGAGTCAAACTTCGCCAGCACGATATCCGGGTTCTCGGCCGTCCCCGACCGGCCGACCACCACCGCGTTGCCCCGGCCGTCGGTCGCCACCCGCTCGCCGCCCGCGAGCGCGCCAAACCGGTAGTTCTTCGACCAGGTGGTCGCGCCGTCCCGGTCCAGCCGCGCGACCAGCAACTCCTGCCGGTCCTCGGCCCGGGCGAAACCGCACACCACCACGCCGTCCTCGACCGGCGCGATGCCGCTGCCGCCGGCGCCCTCGCCCACGGCCAGCGCCCGCTGCCAGGCCAGCGACCCGTCCACCCGGTACTTGGCGACCACACACAGGTCCTCGCCCTTGAGCCGCACCCGGCCGCAGCAGAAGGCCTCGCCGGCCGGGCCCAGGACGATGTCGCCGGCGACGTTCTGCTCGCCCTCGCGGTACTCCTGACGCCAAGTCTGCCGGCCATCCGGGGTCAGCGCCTGCAACAGCCAGGTCGACTTGTCGGTTTCGGCCAGGGTCTTGGTCCCGAGCGCGACCAGCGCCGTGCCGTTGTCGGCCAGCGCGGCCCCGACCTCGTCCCCGCCGCAGTCAATCGGCGAGGTCCACACCACCGGCCCGCCGCCGCAGCCGAACATCCCGGCCAGCAACAGGCAGCACCAAATCAGCGTCAATAAACGGCTCATCCAACCTCCTTGGCTTGCCGGTCCGCAATTCGTCACTCGACAATCGCCATTCGTCACTTGGACCAGTATTGCTCCGTGCTCGGCCAAGTCAATGCCGGGCCGGCGTCCTTGAACCCGTGAACGCGGCTCATATAATCGGCCGTGCCGTTCACCGTCTTCGGGATATCGGGCCTGCGCGGCATCGTCGGCGACGACCTGACGCCCGAGACCTGCGCCCGGGTCGCCGCGGTCTTCGCCGGCCGCATCGGGCCGGGAACGGTCGCGCTCGGCCGCGACGCCCGGCCGTCGGGCTCATTGCTCTCGGCCGCGGCCGCGGCCGGGCTGCTCGCCGCCGGCCGCCGGGTCCGGGACCTGGGCATCTGCCCGACCCCGACCGTGCTCCACCACGTCCGGTCGCATCGCCTCGCCGGCGGACTGGTCGTCACCGCCAGCCACAACCCCGAGGAGTGGAACGGGCTCAAGTTCGTCGGCGCCGAGGGACGGTTTCTCGACCCGGCGGCGTTCGCCCGGTTCCGGGACGCGGTCGCGGCCGGCTCGCCCGGCTACGTCCGCTGGCGCGGCGTCGGCCGGCTCGACCCCGCGCCCGACGCGATTGCCGAGCACGTCGCCGCGGTCACCGGCCACCCGGCGTTCGGCCGGGTCCACGGGATGGCCGGCGGGCTCAAGGTCGGGATCGACGCGGTCAACGGCGCCGCTTCGGTCGCGGCCGCCCGGCTGGTCGAGGCGTTCGGCGCCGAGCCGGTCTGCCTGAACTGCAACCCGTCCCCCGCCGCGCTGGCCGACGGGTTCCCGCGCCGGCCCGAGCCGACGCCGGCCAACCTCGCCAGCCTGGGCGGGCTGGTGCGCGCGCAGGACCTCGACTTCGGGGTTGGCTTCGACCCGGACGGCGACCGCGCCGGCTTCGTGGACGAGCACGGCACGCCCCTGCCCGAGGAGCTCACCGTCTGCCTCGCCTGCGAGTGGCTACTACCCCTGCTCGAGAAATCCGGCCCGGTGGTCGTCAACCTTTCCACCACCCGGGCCGTCGAAGACGTGTGCGCCCGGCACTCGGTGAAGGTCGCGCGCGCCCCGGTCGGCGAGGCATCGGTCGTCGCCCGGATGCGCGAGCTCTCCTCGCCGCTCGGCGGCGAGGGCAACGGCGGGGTCATCTTCCCGGCGGTGAACGCCACCCGCGACGGCCTGGTCGCGCTCGCCTGCGCCATCGGGCTCGCCGGCGAATCCGGGCTTTCGGCCCGCGCCGCGCGGGTCCCGCGCTACCGGATGCACAAGGCGGTCCTGCCCCTCGGCGCGGCCGAATTCGCCGCCCGGCGCGGCCGGCTGCAAGCCGGGTTCCCCGGCGCGCCGGCCGACGAGCAGGACGGGCTGCGGTTCGAGCTGGACGACGGCTGGGTCCACGTCCGGCCGTCCAACACCGAGCCCGCGGTCCGGGTGATCGCCGAAACCCGTTCGTCCGACCCGGCGGCGCTGGTCGAGCGCGTCCGCCGGGCGCTGCAATGACAGGAGGTTGGTGATGTGCGGTATCGTCGGCTACACGGGCAAGCGCAACGTGACCAATGTCGTGATGGTGGGCCTCGAACGGCTCGAGTACCGGGGCTATGACTCCTGCGGCATCGCCACCGTCAACGGCGGGCTGAAAACCCGCAAGACCGCCGGCCGGCTCCAGCAACTCAAGGACATCCTCGCCCGCGACCCGCTCGACGGCACCGCCGGCATCGGCCACACCCGCTGGGCCACCCACGGCACCGTCACCGACGAAAACGCCCACCCGTTCACCGACTCCGCCCGCCGCATCGCGCTGGTCCACAACGGCATCATCGAGAACTACCGCGAGCTGCGCGCCCGGCTGAAGAAGAGCGGCCACCGCTTCCTCTCCGACACCGACACCGAGGTCATCGTCCACCTCGTCGCCTCGTTCTACCGCCAGGACCTCGCCGCCGCCATCCGCCGCGCCGCCGCCCTGCTCAAGGGTTCGTTTTCGCTCGCCATCATCGCCGAGCGCGAGCCGGGAAGGGTATACGCGGTCAAGCTTGGCAGCCCGCTGGTCATCGGCCGCGGCCGCGACGAGCACATCGTCGCCTCGGACGCGCCCGCGCTGGTGGGCATCGCCCGCCGGATGCTGCCCCTGCAGGACGGCGAACTCGCCATCCTCGAACGCGACCGGGTGACAATCCAGGACTTCAAGGGGCGCAAGGTCGAACGGCCGTTCGTGAAGCTGGAACTCAAGCAGAAGGCGATATCGCGCGGCCGCTACCCGCACTTCATGCGCAAGGAAATCTTCGAGCAACCGGCGGTCATCCGCGAGAACATCGCCCGCCGGTTCACCCGCCCCGGCATCTCGCTCGACCCCGAGTTCCTCTTCTACCCGGACGAAATCGAGAAAGTCGAGCGCATCGTCATCCAGGCCTGCGGCACATCCTGGCATGCGGGCCTCGTCGGCCGCTACTTCTTCGAGAAGCTCTGCCGCATCCCGGTGTCGGTCGAGGTCAGCTCCGAACTGCGCACCTCCGAGTTCGTCTACGACGGCCGGACGATGATGCTCGCCATCAGCCAGTCGGGCGAGACCGCCGACACCCTTGCCGCCCTGCGCGAGGCATCGCTCAGGGAAATCAGGTCGCTGGCCGTGCTCAACACCCGGCGCAGTTCAATCGACCGCGAGGCCGACTCGAGCGTCTACATCCACGCCGGCCCGGAAATCGGCGTCGCCTCGACCAAGGCCTACACCGCCCAGCTCTTCACCCTGCTCGGCCTGGCACTCTACTTCGCCCGGGTCCGCGGCACGCTGCCCGACTCCGAACTCCGGGCCATCGCCGGCCATTGCCGGAAACTACCCGCCCAGCTCGCGAAGGTCCTCCGGCTCGACCGCCGCATCAAGGACGTCGCGGCCCGGCTCTCCTTCGCCCACGACTTCATCTTCCTCGGCCGGGGCATCAACTACCCGACCGCGCTCGAGGGCGCGCTCAAACTCAAGGAAATCGCCTACGTCCACGCCACCGGCCACCCGGCGGGCGAGATGAAGCACGGGCCGATATCGCTCATCACCGACAACGTTCCGGTCATCGGCATCGCGCCCCGCGACCGGGTCTACGACCGGATGGTCGCCAACCTCGCCGAGGCCAAGGCCCGCAACGGCCGGATAATCTGCGTCGGCACCGAGGGCGACCGCGACCTCGCCGAGCTGGCCGAGACGGTCCTGCCGATTCCCGCGGTGCCCGAGTACCTCTCGCCGCTGCTGGCCGTCATCCCGCTCCAGCTCCTCGCCTACCACGTCGCGGTCCTGCGCGGCTGTGACGTCGACAAGCCGCGCAACCTCGCCAAGAGCGTGACGGTTGAGTAGGGCGGGGAAAAATCAGAAATCAGATATCAGAAACTGGAAATCAGAAAACCGGAATGAGAACCGGGACGTGATTCGGTTCTCATCTCACCGTTCTGATTTCTGGTGTCTGGTTTCTGGTCTCTGACTTCTGGTCTCTGGCTTATTCTAGTCCGTTGTCTTCCGTTCCATCAGGTACAGCGTCCGCTCCGAACCCTCGACCGGCGACGATTCGAGGATTCGGAACCGCTCGCCGAAATAGCGCTCGAACTCCTCGCGGGTGTAACCCGGGAAGATGTCCGCGCGCGTGCTCAACAGCCGCTTGACCTGCGAGTCGGTCTTGGGCACGAACTCGACAATCAGCTTCGCGCCGACGTGGCTGAAGAACCGGGCGACCTTGGACAACGGCAGGTTATTGGATATCGCCAGGTGGTGGACCAAAGCCAGCGCCATCGTCAAATCGGCCGGCCCGCGCTGGGCGATGCTCATCCGCTCCTCGTTCTCCCAGCCGATGCCCGGGCTGGGGTTGGTCAGGTCGAGCACCAGCGGCAGGATGTTCTCCTCGCCGCGCTCGCGGCAGTCCCGGTAGTTCTTCTCGACCGCCGCCGGGTCAATGTCGAACGCCGCCGACGGTATCCCGCGCTCCGCGGCCAGCCGGGTGAACTCGCCGGTGTTGGCCCCCAGGTCCCAGACCGTCCGCGGCCTGACCCGATCGAGGTAGCGCTCGACCAGCCCCTGCTTGTGCTTGAACGCGCCGGTCGAGTAGTTGGTCGCATCGTAGTACTCGGCCCACTCGGTGCCGCCCGGCCGCCAACGCAGGCCGCGGACGGTGTTCTCGAGCGACCTGATGATGCCGGTGAGCGCGAGCCTCGTCACCGGCCGTCGCTTCGCCGTTCCCTGCCGGTCGGCGTAGCGTTGCTGGGTCCGGGCGTGGAGGTGCACGTGCGTCGCCAGCCCGAGCGACCAGCGCGTCCGGCCCGGCAACAGCCGGCTCGCCAGGTCGAGCGGCACGCCGTCAATGTACACGCGGAAAAGCTGGCCGAGCCTGACATCGGTCCGGCTCATCAGCGCCAGCGGCGCCAGGAAGTGCTGGCAGAACTGCCGGTAGGCAACCCACGGCTCGCCCTCGCGGTACCGCTCGAAGCTCAGCGTGTCAATCATCACCGGCCGGCCGCGGACGAACTGGATGTTGTAGGCGCTTGCGTCCTTGAGCGCCATCCCGTGCTCCATCGCCCGGAGCTGGATGGCGAGCGTCGCCAGCGCCGCGTCCTTGAGCTGGCTGAAACACCACTCGTACGGGTAGGAAATCAGCGGCACCGGCTCGGGCGCGAGCACCCGGTAGCACTCGTCGGGCAGCTCGGCCGGCTCGTCGGTCTCCTCGTGGGGAATCAGCCGGCCTGCGTCCACCAGCGCCCGGTACAACCCCGACTCCATCAGTTGGTCGTAGTCGGGTGCGTAGGATTTGTTTACCTGGCGCAGGACGCGGCCGGCGCGCAGAAAGACGAACCCGCTCGGGTCGCGGAAAGAGGCCGGGCTGACCTCACCCGGCCCTGGGCTTGCCATCGTCCTGCGTGCCGCGTCCGAAGAGCCGCTTGAAAAAGCCCAGCACCCTGCGCCAGAACACGCCAACCGCCACCAGCCCGCCCAGCACCGCGCCGATCAGCATCTGGATGATGAAACTGCCCGTGCCCGGGTCCAGGTAGGCAAGCGCGCTGGCCGGCAGCAGCAGACAGACGAACACGGCCGCCAGCAGCGGGCGGGGTATCGGGTGACTTCTCAAGACAAGGTCTCCTTTCAAGCCGGACGCTTCAGGAGCGGATTGTAAGCCTGCCGGCCGGGCGAGTCAAACCCGAAAGAGGGCGGGCAGCGGCCGCGCCGCTGCCCGCCTCGCTGACTCTGCCCGGCTAGTCGAGCTTGACCAGCTTGGTGACACCCGAGCCGGCGTCGCTGGTCAACCGGCAGTAGTAGATACCCCGGCTCACCTCGCGGCCCGCCTCGTCGCGCCCGTTCCAAGCCGCACGGTACCAGCCCGCGGCCTGCGGCCCGGAAGCGAGCGTCCGGACCAGCTCGCCCGTGACCGAGTAGACCGCCAGTTCGACCCCGGCCGGCCGCGGCAACCCGTAGCGGACTTGGGTCTGCCGCCGGAACGGGGTCGGCTCGCCCGGCGCCAGCTCGAACCGGCGCGGCAGGCTGCCGCCCTCGGCAATCCCGGTGGGCGGTATCACCTCGAACGTGTCCTCGACCGCGTCGTTCGCCGGGTTGGCGTCACCCGCCAGCATCGTCGAACAACGGGCCGTGAAGACGCCGACCGCCAGCGCGGTCCAGTCGGTGAAGCTGACGGTGTCGGCCGCGCCCGCGGCCAGCGTGACGTCGACCGTGTCGGCGTACCCGTCGTCAACCGCGAACCGGACCAGGAAGTTCTCGGTCCCGGCGCCGTGGTTGCGGACCAGCGCTTTCGGTACGACCACCACGCCCGAATCCACCTGGCCGGTCGGCGCGACGATAAGGTCAACGCCGACATCGCCGGCCGCGCCCGCGCCGAGAATCCCGATCGCGGCGAGCGCGAACGGCTGCGGCCCCTGTGGGCAGTTCGGCGCCCTCACCTTGACCGTCCAGAGCCCGGTCGCCGGGCTGTTCAGCCGGAAGCACTCCTCGACGTTCAGCGTGTCGTGGATGCCGCCGGTCTGCGACTGGCCGCCCGACCAGACATTGCCCTTGTACTCGGTGCCCGCCGGGTCAATGACCACCAGGTCGAGGTTGTTGACCAGGATGAGCTGGGCCTGCATCGTGCCCGGAAAGTCGGACCAGCAGAGCGCGACCCGGAACGGCCGATTGTCGCCGTCCACCTGGACCTGGTAGACCGCCGAGTCGCCGGTCGAGAGCCCGGCCGCCTCGTCCATCACCCAGAGCCTGCTCTCGTCGCCCGCGAAAAAGAGCGACGAGTCGAGGTCGACGCGGCCCCACCCGACCTGGTTGTTGGGAACGGTCTGACCGGTGATGTCATTGTCCGCCCCGACAATCGCCACCGCCTTGTTCAGCGCACCCGATATCTCCGTCGGCGAGCCGGTGGTCGTGTCGCCGGTCGGGTAGAACCCCTTGCGGAAGTAGTCGCGGACCAGCGCGGTCGCCGCGGTCATGTTCGGCGTCGCCATCGAAGTCCCGGACAGCGAAACGTAGCCCGAGGCGCTCGTGTGCGAAGCCGAGTAGACGTTCGACCCGGGCGAAACAAGCTGTGGCTTCATCCGGCCGTCGGTGGTCGGGCCCCAGGAGCTGAAGCTCGACAGGGCCCGGCACGACGTGCCGTTCTCGGTCGAGCCGACCGAGATGATGTTCTTGGCGCAGACCGGGTGGCCCATCCGGTTATAGCCGTAGTTGCCCATCGAGTTACAGTGCATGAACTCGGGATGGTTCCAGACAAACTGGTCGGCGGTCATATCGCTGAAAACGTAAGTGTTGAAAGTGTCCTTGCGCGACAGGCTCATCGAGTGGTTGAACGCCCGGAGTCCCGCCACGCCCGAATCCGGGCCCCGGAACCAGACGTTCATGTCCCAGCCGGACGGGAACGCCGAGTAGAACTGGAAATAAAGCCGGGAATCCCTCGCCAGGCCATCGTTCCACGAACTGCCGCCCACCGGCCCATCGTCGCCGCAGATGGTCCCGGCGGTATGGGTGCCGTGATTATTCGCGCCCTGGGTGCCGTAATAGTGGACCACCTTGCGGTGGGTCGGGCTCGGCGTATTGTTCGCCGGGTCGCGGAAAAGGTCGTGGCCCATCCAGAGCTGGGTATCGGTCAGCCCGATGACCACCGACGAGCCGCTCACGCCCCTTGCCCAGACTGTCCGGCTTGTGTCCGACGCCGAATAGCCATGCTGGTCCACCCACTGCACGTTCACATTGTCGGGCGTAATCTCGCCGTAAGGCTCGACCCAGGCCACGCCCGGCAGCCGGGCGATATCGGCGATGCTCGCGCCGTCAATGTCCAGCCGCGCCGACCGGTTCCACTCATTGAACTCGGGGATGATATTCGCCGCCCCGAGCGCGGCCAGCTCGTCGAGCACCTGCCAGCCGTCTGCGTCCGGGAACAGGGCGACGATCAGGCCCTGCGGCCCGTACGCCTGTTCCAGGCCCGGGAACAGCTTCCACGCCGGCTGGAACGTCCCGACCCAGCGCACGTGGGGCGCGGCCGTGACCGCGGCCAGCCGCTCGTTCGGCACGCGGCTGATAAACGCGTACTGGTGCACGTACCAATACAAATCCGCGCCCAGCTGCTCGACTTCATCTTTCCACTCCTGCCGCACCGGCCCGTCGAACTGGACCAGGCAGTACTGGTCATCGCCCTCGTAACCATCAACGGTCAGGGCCGGCGAAGACGCCGGCACGGCGGCCTTCGGGTCGAACCGAAAGCCCTGGACCAGCCCTACCTCGGGGCCGGCCAATGCCGCGGTGGCGAACAGCGCGGCCAGCACGAGCTGTACTTTCAACATCGGTCTCCTCCTGTCTGTCATCTGGATTGCTGCCCGAAAGATTATAGCAAACCCCGGGGCCTCGGCCAGCCCGGCGTCAATCCTCGCCCAAGCCGGTTGACTCCCGGACGAGCCGCGCCAGCTCGGTCACCAGCTCGCTCTCGGGCACGGTCTTGACCACCTTGCCGCGGACGAATATCGCGCCCCGGCCTCTGCCACCGCAGATGCCGAAGTCCGCCGCGCGCGCCTCGCCCGGCCCGTTCACCACGCAGCCCATCACCGCGATGCGCAGCGGCTGCCGGGTGTCCCCGAGCGCCCGCTCGACCTGGCGCGCCAGCCGTTCAACGTCGATCTCGGTACGTCCGCAGGTCGGGCATGCGTAGACCATCGGGCCGCGCCGCCGCAGCTCCAGCGCCCCGAGCAAATCCCAGGCCACCGCAACCTCCCGCACCGGGTCCCCGGCCAGCGACACCCGGATGGTGTCGCCGATTCCTTCAAGCAGCAGCGGCACGAGCGCGGCCGCGGACCGGGTCGCGCCGGCCAGCGGCAAACCGGCCTCGGTCAACCCGAGGTGCAGCGGGTAGCGCCATCGCCGGGCAATCGCGCGACAGACGGCAATCGTGTCGGGCACGCTGATCGTCTTGGCCGACAGCACCACGTCCCGGAACCTCAGCTGCTCGAACGGTTCCAGGCACTCGGCCAGGCTCTCGAGCATCGCCGCGACCGTCGGCCCGCCGTGCCGGGCAACCAGGGGCCGGGCAATCGAGCCGGCATTCACCCCGACCCGGATTGCCGCTCCGCAATCGGCCGCGCACCGAATGACCTCCTTGACCTTGCGGGTCGAGCCGATATTGCCCGGGTTGACGCGCACCTTGTCAAACCCGGCGCGTAGCGCGGCCAGGGCCAGCCGGTGGTCGAAGTGGACGTCGGCGACCAACGGCAGGCGAAGCCGCCGTCTGATTTCGGGCAACGCCTGGACGGCCCGCTCGTCCGGCACCGTGATTCGCACCAGCTCGCACCCGACGCGCTCCAGCCTGCGCGCCTGGCGCACGGTCGCCCGGATGTCATCGGTCCGCGTATTGGTCATCGACTGCACCCGCACCGGCGCACCGCCGCCGATGACGAGTCGTCCGACCTTCACCGCCCGCGTCCTGCGCCGGACACCTCGACCCTTCGTGCTCCCGGTGTCCTGGTGTTTCACCCCGTGTCCCCGTCCGGACCCTTGGTGTGCCTGGTGTCTTCGTGGTTGTTTCCCGTCCTCAGTTCTGACTTCACGTTTCTGGTTTCTGACTTCTGCCTTCGTCCGCCCCTTGGTGTCTTGGCGGTTCTTCTTCATTCCGCCAGCCGTTCGATGCGCGCGCCCAGCCCGGCGAGTTTCTGTTCGAGCCGCTCGTAACCCCGGTCGAGATGGTAGATTCTCCTGACCACCGTCTCGCCCCGGGCCACCAGCCCGGCCAGCACCAGCGCCGCCGACGCCCGCAGGTCCGACGCCATCACCTGGGCCGACTGCAGCCGGGCCACGCCCTTGATGACCGCGGTCCGGCCGGTCACCTCGATTTGTGCGCCCATCCGCGCCAGTTCCATCGCGTGCAGGAACCGGTTTTCGAAGATGCTCTCGGTGACGACGCTTGTTCCGCGCGCCAGGCACAGCAGCGCGGTGAACTGGGCCTGCAGGTCGGTGGGAAACCCGGGATAGGGCGCGGTGCCGATGATCACGGGCCCGGGCCGGCCCGGGCCGGACACTGCCAGCGAGGTCCGGCGGGCCGTGACCTCGGCCCCGGTTGCGCGCAACGTCTCGATGACAACCCCGAGGTGGTCGGGCCGGCAGTTCCTGATTTCCACCTGTCCGCGGGTCATCGCGGCCGCGACGGCCAGCGTCCCGGCCTCGATCCGGTCCGGTATCGGCCGGTGCTCGGCCCCGCGCAGCCGGCTGACGCCGCGGACGCGCACGGTCGGCGTGCCCGCGCCCTCGACCCGCGCGCCCATCCGGTTCAGGAACGCGGCCAGGTCGGCCACCTCGGGCTCACAGGCCGCGCCGCGGATTTCGGTGATGCCCTGCGCCAGTACCGCGGCCATCATCGTGTTCGCGGTCGCGCCGACACTCGGGCCGTTGGTTCCTTCGAGGACCATCCCGGCCCCGCGCAGCTTCCGCGCCCGCGCCTTGATGTAGCCGTGCTCCACCCGGACCTCGGCGCCCAGGGCCTCGATGCCCTTGAGGTGCAAATCCACCGGCCGGGCGCCGATCGCGCACCCGCCGGGCAGGGAGACCTCGGCCCGGCCCAGCCGGCCGACAAGCGGCCCGAGCACGTAGTAGCTCGCCCGCATCTTGCGGACGATGTCGTAGGGCGCGCGCTCGCTCACCCGACCGGCCCGCAGCCGCACGGTCCTGCCGCGCCACGCCACCTCGACGCCCATCGTTTCGAGCAGCCGCGCCATCGTCGCGACGTCCTCAAGCCGGGGCACGCCCCGGATGACGCATTCCTCGTCGGTCAGCAGGCAGGCGGCGAGAATCGGCAGCACCGCGTTCTTGGCGCTGGCGGCCGTCACCCGGCCCTCAAGTCGCCGGCCGCCGTGGATGACGAATCGGTCCATCGGACAGCATCATACCATCCCCCGGGCCGCAGGCAAGAGCGCGCCGGCCAGGTCATTCGCCATTCGTCACTCGCCATTCGCCATTCCCTTGACTCTCCGCCCGGCCGGGCGTATATTCCCCGGTAGGAAAACCTAGAAGGCGCTCGCGCGGGCCGGCCGGCAGTGTCGGTCGGGCGCGCGGCAAGAAAGAGGAGGTACAGTGACAGCAACCATCGTGACGCTTGCCCTGCTCGGCCTGACAATAGTCGGCCCGGGCGGCAACACTACCCCGCCGGTGTGGGGCGGCGGCGGGCCGGACCAGTACGGCTACCGCTACATCGACTCCGACACCGCCGGCGGCCCGGTCTATAACTGGGTCGACATCCGCTCCCAGGGCACCGAGGTGACCGGGTTCGGCGACGACAATATCGTTGGCCCGTTCCAGGTCGGCTTCGATTTCCCGTACTACTGGTACACCGTTTCGGCCTTCCATATCGGCTCGAACGGCTACATCGCCTTCCACGACAATACGATGAACGCCAGCCCGTTCCCGGGCGTGCCCAGCCCGACGCGCGCGAACAATGTCATCGCGCCGATGATGTCCGACCTGAACCCCGAGGACTCGGGCTCGGTCTACATCTGGTCCAATAACGCCGACTCCTGCATCATCCAGTGGAACACGGTGCCGTTCTGGGCGCCCGGTTCCGGGGTGAGCGGCGCCAACAGCTTCCAGATAATCCTGACCAAGGCCGACTCCTCGATCCTCATCCAGTACGAGCTCCAGCGCGGCACGCCCTACAATGGCTGGGCCCCGGAGAACAACCAGACCGGCATCGAGAACGTCTCGGGCAGCGTCGGGCTCAATTACCTTTCGGGCTCGACCCCACCCGGCAACATGTACCACGACAGCCTGGCGGTGCTCTTCTACCCGCCTGAGTCCACGAGCTACCAGGTCCATGACGCCGGCATCCGTAACGCGATGAACGACCGTAACGGCGGCGTTTCGACCCTGCGCGACCAGCCGCTTGAGTTCTGGGCCGTGGCCGAGAACTTCGGCAACCAGCCCGAGACCGACTTCACTTCCTACGTCAAGGTGAAGCGGTCGTCCGGCTCGGTGCTGTTCTTCGACTCGACGATGGCCTCGGTGCCGAACCCGGGCAACACCGACTCGCTCGTCTTTCCCAACGCCTGGACTCCGACGACCAACGGCACCTACATCATCGAGGTCTACACCCGGCTGACCGGCGACGCCAATCCCCTGAACGACACCGCCAGGGTCGAGCTCCAGGTTCTGACCCTGCCCGGCACGCTCACCTGGGACAATGGCGTGGCCGCCGCCTACTACTCGTGGAACGGCCCGGGCGGCTACGGCAACCGGTTCGTGCCCCCGGTCTATCCGTGCAGCATCACCAGCATCCGGTTCAACGGCCAGTCGGCCACCGGCGTTGACTGTGCGTTCGGCATCTTCGACGACAACGGCCCCGGCGGCAGCCCGGGCGATACCTGGCACATCCAGACCGTCAATGTCAGCGCGCCGCAGTGGTACATGGTCAACCTGTCGCCGCCGGTCGAGATAACCGATGGCGCGTTCTTTGTCGGCGCGATGTCCTCGACCGCCTCCGACCCGTCGTTCGGGATGGACACCCTGCCGCCGTTCTCGGGCCAGGGCTGGGAGTACACCGGCGTCTGGGC
>JAFGQF010000113.1 GCA_016935775.1 Caldifarciminota bacterium | reverse complement strand
GGCCGCCGAGTCTTCGTCCTCGGTCGCGGGGTCGTAGTTGACCCGGGCCGAGACCGCCCGGTCGAGAAAGCTCTCGCCGCGCACCCGGTCCTCGGCCTGGACCCGGGCCGAGACCGCGACTTCGTAGCCGGATATCGCCTGGCCGGCGTCGTAGGCGGTGGCGGTCCGCGAATAAGAGGTGAGCGCGGTCGTCAGCACGAGGTCGGCGGTCTCGACGGCAGAGACCCGGAGGTTGCGGTCGCTGTTGAAGGCCGCGACGATCGCCTCGGTCAGGTCGTCGCCGCCCCCGGGCAGGGTGGAGGAGTTCTCGACCGCGGATACCGCTACCGTGTGCAGGTGCGGCGGGAGCAGCGAGCGGGTCGAGTAGCCGCAGCAACCGGTTGCGAGCAGCAGCGCCGCGGCGGCGAGGACGCGTTCCATCGCGCCATTCTCCGCGCCCGTCCGGGCGAGTCAAGGCAAGGCACGGCTTGACAGCGCGGGCGTTTGTCGTAACCTTTGCGCCGATGGGTTTCCCGGTCCCGGCAGGCACCTGACGCCTTGATACCCCTGTCGTTGACAATCATCCTGCTGCTGGCGGCAGCCGGCATCGGTGCGTTGGCCGGCGCTTTGCTGGTGCTTGCCAGGGCGCGGCGCGAACGCGACCGGCTGGCGGCCCGGCTGTTCCGGCTCGAGGCCGACGCGGCCCGGCCCTATCTTGACCGGCTGAAGCCGCTCGAGCGGTTCGCCGGTTTCGTCTACCTTGACGGGCTGCCGACCGTGACCGACGAGGCGGTCGGCCGGCCGTTCGGCTCCGGGGTGCGCGATTTCGGCCGGGGTAACTATGAACCCGCGATCAGGAGCTGGACCGTTGCCGACGGGCGGGCGCAGGGCTCGCAGCTGATCGCGCTCGGTTTCCTGCGTGGCGGCACGCTCGGGCTGCGCGGCCGGCACGACGAGGCGCGTTCCGAGTTGGAGAAGGCGCTCGGGCTGGCCCGGCAGCTGGGCGACCGGCCGGGCCAGGCCGCCTGCCTTGGCGCGCTGGCCGCGGTCGAGCAGGCTGCGGGCCGGTGGGAACCCGCGCTCGCCAGGTGCCGGGAGGCCGCCCGGGCCTGGTCCGTGCTGGGCGAGCCGGCGGTCGAGGCCGTTATGGCTGGCCGGGCCGCCGACCTGCTCGAGGCCGGGGGGCGCACGGCCGACGCGCTGGCCGAGCTCCGGGCCACCCTGAAGCTCTTGGAAAACCTTGGCGACCGGGCCGGCGCGGCGCGGCGGTACGGAGCGATTGGCCGGATACTGGCCGGGCAGGGTGACCTCGACGCGGCCCGGGCCGCCCACGAAGATGGGCTGCTTCTCGCCCGCAAGGCGGGCGACCGGGCGGCCGAGGCCGAGCAGCTGGCCGCGGTCGGAGCAATCCACCTGCGCCGGGGAGACGCGAAGCGGGCGCTGGATTTGCTGCAGCGGGCTCACAAGGGTCTGCGCGAGACCGGCCAGGGCCGGCTCGTGCTGCGCGTGCTGCTCGACACCGCCGAGGCCCATCGCCGGCTGGGCGCGGCGGACGTGGCCCACGAGCTGTTCGAGCAGGTACTGGAGCAGTCCCGCAAGGACGGCGACCGTGAGGTCGAGGCCCTGGCCCTGGAGCGCATTGCCCGCGGGCTGGCGGCGCACGGCGTGCTCGACCGGGCGCGCGACGGGCTGCTGGAAGCGCTCGCGCTGGCGGGCAAGGACGGTGATCACCGCTGGCAGGGTCGGGCGCTCGCCCTGCTGGCCGAGGTGTTGCTGGACATGGGCGACATTGCCGGTTCCGGCCAGCGGATCGACGAGGCGCTCGAGCGCTCGGCCGATTCCCGGGACGCCGACACCGAGATGCTCGCGCTGATGCTCAAGTCGCGAATCCTGCGCAGCCGGGGCGAGGGCAAGGCCGCGCTCGAACTGGTGCAGTCGAGCCAGTCCCGGGTTGAGCGTTGCCGGTCGCTGCACGCGCAGGCGGCGTTTCACGCCGAGCGCGGCCAGGCCCGGGCAGCGACGGGCAACCCGGGCGCCGGCATCGCTGACCTGGAGAAGGCGGTGGAACTGCTGCGCCGGTCCGGCGACGGCCGCGAGCTGGGACGAAAACTGGTCAGCCTCGGGCGGGTACTGGCCGTGACCGGCAACCCGGCGGGCCGCCAGCGTATCGAGCAGGGGTTGGAGCTGCTCGGCCGGCTCGGTACCAGGCGCGACGAGTCGTGGGCGCTGCGCAAGCTGGCCGAGGCCAACCTGCGTGCCGGCAACGTCGAACTGGTCCGGCGCAACCTCAACCGGGCGCTGGAGCTCGCCGAGGAATCGGGTGACACCGCGGGCCAGGCGAAGTGCTTCGCGGCGCTGGGACGGCTCCGGTTCGATGCCCGCGACTGGGCCGTAGCCCGGCAGTTGTTCCAGCTGGCAGAGCGCAGCTACGAGCGGGTCGGCGACGCTGCCGGCGTCGCCGAGATGCAGCGCGAGCTCGCCCGGCTGCCGGCGGACTCCGCCGGCGTCAAGTTCCTGGACCGCTAGCCGGCCGTCGGCGACGGGTTGACTGGATTGGAGGGGTCGCTAGAATTCGGCGGTACTCGGGCGATTAGCTCAGCTGGTTAGAGCGCTGGTCTCACATACCAGAGGTCACAAGTTCGACTCTTGTATCGCCCATCCCGACACAATCGGCCCGGTTTCAGCGGCGGCGTGCCGGCACGGTCTTGCGTCCGTCCCAGCGCAGGCCGAGCTGCTTACGATAGCGGCGACGCTGGAGCGCGCTGAAGCCCAGTTTGCTGCACGCCTGCTCGAAGGTCATCCCTTTCTTGAGCAGCTTGCGCAGAGTCTCCAGCCGGCACATCCGTTGGATGCGGCCGGCGGGTTCGAGCCTGGGCTGGACCTGGCGAATCGCCTCGCGGACGTGGTAGTCGCTGACCCCGAACCGCTTGCCGATGGCGGCGAGCGACTCGCCGGCATCGTGGAACCGGGCCATCTCGCGGCAGGTCCTGGGCGGGATGGTTCGGTGCCAGGCACGGACGCGGCGTCCGGGTTTGAGCTTCATCCGGGGAACGAGCTGGCGGATGCGCTCGCGCGAGCAACCGATTTCACGGGCAAGTTCGGCCTGGGTCAGTTGGCTGACCTTACGGCCCAGCTTCTCGATCTTCTCGAGGGCGGTGAGTTCCTTTTGCTTCTTCATGGTCGTTTGGTGGTCTGGTCCTTTCAGTGAGAAAGCTCGCGCGGCACGACGAGCTTGGCGGTTTCCGTCCGGGCGTCTTCGGTCGTGAGCCGGCAGAACCACGCGCCGGCGCCGAGTCGCCCGCCGTCGAAGATGTCGTCATCGGTCCCGGCCGTGCCCCCGGCGTGGCCGATGCTGCGGCCCGCGGCATCGATGAAGTCGAGCCGGTAGCGGGTGCCGGGCTCGAGCCTTATCGCTACCCGGCCGCCGAAGACGGGGGAGAGCAGCCGCCGGGCCGGCGGAGCGTTGCCGGCGGCGATGCCCGAGCCGGGTGAGCCGCTGAAGCAGTAGAAGTGGTCGGCCATGTGGCCGTGGTCCTGGAGTCCGACCGCGACATCGGCCCGGCCATCGGCATTGACGTCCGGGATGCCGGTTACGTCGTAGACCCGCTCGTTGAAGTCGTAGTACCAGAGCACGTTGCCGTCGGCGCCGCTGAACACCCTGACAACTCCATTGCCGTCGCCCAGGCAGCCGGCGACGACCTCGGGCAAGGAGTCACCGTCCACGTCGGCGAGCGTGTCAATAGCCCAGACATCGTTGCCGACCGCGCCCGTCCAGAGCGTCGAGCCGTCGGCGCCCGACAGGACGTAAACCCGGTCGTCCCACGAGCCGACAACGACATCGCCGATGCCGTCGCCGTCGGTGTCCCGGACCGGGACCAGCTCCATGACGATGTTGCCGCTCCCGAGCGACGTCACCCAGATGCTGTCGCCGGTTGAGCCTTCCAGGCAGTAGACCTTGTAGGCCCAGCCCCCGCACACTACGTCGTCTACTCCCGAGTTGTTGACGTCGGGAATGCGTTCGATGTCGGAGACCGAGTTGCCGGTGGTGCATTGCCAGACTACCGAGCCGTTGCGGCCCGAAAGACAGAATGCCCGGTTGTCGGAGCCGTTGCCGCCCGCGCCGACCAGTACTTCGGGAATGGTGTCGCCGCCAAGGTCGACGAACGGGGCCAGGCACTGGACGCCGTCGCCGTCGGGCCGGAATGCCCAGATGCTGTCACCGTTCGAGCCTGACAGGCAGATGGCGGTGCCGCGCCGGTCGTTGGTCACGCCGCCCGCGCCGGCGAGCACTTCGACGACGCCGTCGCCGTCAACGTCAACCGGGGTTCGGTCCGGTGCCAGGAACGCCCGGACCGAGTAGCACCACCCGCGTTCCTGGCCGAATGGGAACGTCCACAGGCTGTCGCCGTCCGCGCCGCTGATCGCGATGCAGGAGCGGCCGGGCGGAAGGTAAGTGCCGACCGTGCCCAGCAGCACATCCTCGACGCCGTCGCCGTCAAGGTCCGGGCAGGCATCGAGTCCCTTGTTACCCCAGGTTCCGTAGGCGCTCGAGGTGTCCGCTATCCAGAGTGAGTCACCGGTGCGGCCGGAGAGGCAGTAGACCTTGCGCGGGTCGGACGGGTAGCTGCCGTAGTAGATCGCGCCGACGACATCGGGCACCGAGTCGCCGTTGGCGTCCGTGAGAGCGACCGTCGAGTAGATGCCGTCGGTGCCGGGGTGGGACCAGAGAACCTGGCCCCGGGGCTGGCCGTTCAGCACCGTGGCGAGCAGCGCCAGGACCGCCGGCAGGAACCGCGCCGGGCTCAACGCTTGAGTACCAGCTTGCAGACCGTGGCGTTGCCCGAGCTGTCGCTCAGCACCGCGAAGTAGAGCCCGCTCGGCAGCAACTGGCCGGCGTTGTCGCGGCCGTTCCAGGATACCACGTGGCGACCGGCGTCGAGCCCGCCCGAGTGGACGTTGGTGCAAAGCGAACCGGCCATGTCGTAGACATCGAGCCGGACCCGGCCGGGCCGGCTGAGCTCGAGGGCGATCTGGCTCGGCCCGGAAGTGGGATTGGGTTCGACGACGACGACGGCGCCCGGTCGCAGGCCCGCGCCCGGCTGCTCGAGGATGCCGACGCCCTGGATGAAGCTGGCGTCGTCAACGTAGAACCGGCCGCCGGACGGGCCGCCGGTGAAGCCGTAGGTGCGGATGAGGACGTCGGCGGTGGCCGCGCCCGCGGGCGCGGTGTCAACGACCGTGACCCGCTGCCAGGAGTGCTGGCTGGAGTCGGAGTAGCTTACGCCCGAGTTGCTGATGTAGGTGCCGCCGGCATCGCGCCAGGTGATGCTGATGCCGCCCGACACGTCCATATCGTCATCGTAGATCCAGACATCGAGCGTGTAGCCGAGGTTGGCGCTGACACCAACCTGCTGGATCAGGCCCTTGTTGTTGCCGGTGCTCTCGACCTTGCGGGTGAGCCGGGCCGAGTATTGTGGTGAGCGGGCCGGGTTGTCGGCCTGCTCGACTTCGGCCCTGGTCGAGTCCTCGACCGTCCAGCCGGTCGGCTGGTCCGGGGCGTCCCAGGAAGAGAAGTCAGGATTCTGAAGCAGGTTGGCGGAGAGGGGCACCACTGCAAGCGCGATGCCGATGGCGATTACGGTCAGGCGGTTCATCAAGCCTCCTCAGGCCGGCTG
>JAFGQF010000112.1 GCA_016935775.1 Caldifarciminota bacterium | reverse complement strand
GTGTTCGGGCTCTTGCCGGGGCGCCGGTCGAGCAGGCGCTGCCGTGCGAGTTGACTCTCACCGGCCCAGGGTTCAGCGACACGATTGTCGTCCCGGTAATCGTCGGCGACTCGATGAACCTGCCCGACGGCCCGACCCCGTGCGGCCTCGCGTTGTTTGACCACACCGACTCAACCTTCGCCGCCCTGCCGCGGTACGACTGGGTGGAGTTGCGTAGCGTTGGCGCCCCGACAGGTCTGGGCAGCGACGAGGCAATCCAGTTGCGGTTGCCGGCCGAGTTCGGCACCTGGCGCTGGTTCGGCGAGGAATACGATTCGCTCTCGATATGTTCCAACGGGTTCATCAGCGCGGGCTGGTCGGACCGCGTGGACTTCGTCAACGTGCAGTTGCCCTATCGTGGTGCTCCCCCGAATATCGTCGCCGCGGTCTGGGACAACCTCGACCCGCCCTCGGGCGGCGAGGTCTGGTACTGGCACGATACCGCCGGGCACCGCTTCATCGTCGAGTTCGATTCTGTGCCATGCTTCGCCGTGCCGGTCGAGCCGGAGATGGTGCAGGTCCAGGTCTTTGACCGGACGGTTCCGACCCCGACCGGCGACAACCGGGTCGAGATTCACTTCAGAACGGCCAACTACCTGCAGGCCGCGACCGTCGGGTTGCAGAACCACGACGGCAGCGAGGGGATGACCCACGCCTGGAACGGCTGGGGTCCGCGCACCGCCGCGCCGATCGTCGCCGGCCAGGCGCTCCGGCTGGAGGGCATCCCCGCGACCACGGTCGGGGAACGGCCAGGGACGCCGAGTCCGCGCGCGGCCCTGCTCGCGGCCCCTTCGGTTTTCACCCGGGAGGTGCGTTTCAGCGCCGACGCGGCGCGGTCAGGCGCGGTGCGGCTCGATGTCTTCTCGAGCGACGGGCGACTCGTCCGGCGGCTGACGCCGGGACGGAACGAATGGCGGTGGGACGGCTGTGACCAGGCCGGCCGGCCAGTGCCGGCGGGCGTCTATATCGTGGCGCTGCCCGGGCCGGGAAGCCTTGCCCGGGTGGTGTTCGCCGGCCGCTGACAGCGTTTGACTTGAACGAGGCGGCCATCTATACTGAAAGACCATCAGAAAGGCTTGGATGCCCTCAGGTATCGTGAGCTGCCGGGAGGTTTTCCGGCGGCTGTTGGCGATGCCCGGAATGCAGCCAGCAACCAACCCCACAACAGGAGGTTCCAGATGACCAAGCGCGTACTTGCGGCGCTCGCCCTGTTGCTCATTGCCGGCCTTGCCACTGCCGAGTGGCAGCAGGTCGGCCGGGGCAACGGCAGTGCCCAGGTCAGCATCCTCGAGCAGACGTCCAGCCGGACGGTGTTCGAGGTCAACGTTCCCGGTGTCGAACTCGTGCCCGTCACGACCGACGCCGGCGAGTACACCCGGCTTGAGCTGCCGGGCGAAGTGATGGCGACAATCGAGGTCGGCCGGCCCCAGGTGCCGAAGGTCTCGGTGTTGCTCGCCATCCCCAACGGGGCAAGGGTCACGGCACGGGCGACCGTGCTCGGGACGAGGACGCTGAAGGTCGACAATGTCTACCCGCTCCAGCCACCGCTGCTGGAGTGCGAAGATGCGGCGCCCTTCACCATGGACGAGCAGTTCTATTCCCGGGACGTGTCGTTCCCGGGCCATGACGTTTCGGTGATCGAGACCGGGGTCTGGCGCGACCTGCACGTCGCCAATCTGCAGGTCTACCCGGCGCAGGTGAACGCTGCCCGGGGCGAGGTGACCATCGCCTCGCGCATCCGGGTCGAGGTGGACTATTCGGGCGGCAGCTACCCGGCGGTCATCTCGGAGAACTTCATTCCCCAGTACGGCCGCTTCATCGACAACTTCAGCCAGTTGCCGGTCCGGCCGCAGATGGACTACGAGGACGGCATCCGCTACCTGGTCTTCTGCCATTCGAACTGGTCGTCGAACAGCTGGCTGGTGGACTCGCTGCTCGGCTGGGTCCAGAAGCGCGGCTACGACGTGCGGATGATCACCAAGTCGAGTTTCACCTACGCCGAGGTGAAGGACTCGATCCGGCAGGAGTACAACCGGCACACGCCGCCAACCCTCGAGCACGTGCTGCTGGTTGGCGAGTACGCCCAGATACCGACCGGCACCTACTCGGGCGTGGGCAAGAGCGACTTCTACTACATGGACCTGCTGCCCTCGCCGTCGGGCGACAACTACCCCGAGGTGAGCGTCGCCCGGTTCTCGCCATCGTCGGCCGCCGACCTCGAGAACCAGATCAAGAAGTCCCTCAAGTACCAGAAGGACCCGGCGACCACCAACAACTGGCTTGACAAGCTGACCTTCGTGGCTCACCGCGAGCAGTACCCGGGCAAGTACTCGGCTTGTGTTCGCGGAGCCTACCACATGCCGAAGCCCTACTGGCAGCCGACCCTGGACACGATAATGGGCCAGTTCACCGGCAACGCGTCGGTGACTTCGGCGGTGAACGCGGGCGTCGGAATCCTGGCCTACCGCGGCCACGGCGATGCGACCGAGTGGTGGTCGTGGGGGACGGAAGGGTCCTGGTACAACTCGCACGTGGCGGCGCTCTCCAACGGCGACTTGACGCCGGTGACCCACCACTGGGCCTGCATTTCCGGCGACATATCGGTGAGTGAATGTCACACCGAAGCCTGGATGCGCAAGTACCCGGGCGGTGCAGTGACCGCGCTGGGAGCGACCCAGGCCAGCTACACCTACCCGAACCACGGCCAGTGCTCGACGCTGGTGCGGGCGACCTGCGACACCTGGACCATCACGGTTCCGGGCGTGCGGGACTACGCCGGCCCGGTGTTCAAGGTCGCGGATCAGATGTCCTACATGGACGCCTATCTTGCCAAGTACTGGCCGGGCAGTCCCTACTACTACAACATCTGGATGTACCTGACCCTGGGCGATCCGTCGATGCCGGTCTGGGCCGGCGGCATGCCCCAGGCAGCGTCGGTGACCGCGCCCGATTCGATCCCGCTCGGCCCGTACGCGATGAACGTCACGGTCCAGGTCGGTGGCCGCCCGGTCGCGGGTGCGCTGGTCTGCGCCTGGAAGGACGGTGACTTCTACACCACCGGCCGCACCGACGGCACCGGGCTCGTGGTGCTCGATGTCAATGCCGGAACGGCCGGCGATGTCTGGCTGACGATCAGCGAGGGCCACGCCGCTTCGACTCCGCACACGCCGATTCTGCCCTGGGAGGGTATCGTACCGGCGGGCGGCGGCGGGACACCCCAGCCCAACATGCGCTACGTTTCCAACCAGGTGGACGATGCCGGCGGCAACAATAACGGCCGGTTCGACCCGGGCGAGACCGCCGACATCATCGTCACGGTCCGCAACGCCGGCAACGCGGCGGCGCAGAACGTCACCGGGCTGCTGGCATCGGGCAACGCGCTGTTCACCATCAGCGACCCGAACTCCAACTTCGGGAACGTGCCAGCCGGTTCTACCGCGACCAACGACGCCGACCGGTTCACGGCAATGGCCGACAACTCGATACCGGGCGGCACGATGGTGCCGTGCACCCTGCACCTGCACTCGGACAACTGGGGCGACTGGGCCTACACGTTCACGCTCCAGGTCGGTGAGCCGCCGGTGCCCGGGCAGTACATGATCACACTCGACACCGGCTCGGTGCGGCTGTCGGTCTGCGGAATCGGTTCGATCGGCTACGACGAACCGCCGGCGGACCTCGGTTCTGGATTCCAGGTTCCCAAGAACGCGGCCAGCTGCCTGTTCTTCGGCGGCCTGATGGCCGGGAACTCGGCCAGCTACGTGGTCGACCATCACTTCTCCCAGCCGGCCAGCTCGGGCACCAACCACGACTGGGCGATGACCGACAG
>JAFGQF010000017.1 GCA_016935775.1 Caldifarciminota bacterium | reverse complement strand
GCCGGCACGCCGGTGATGGGCGTCAACCTGGGCGGGCTCGGGTTCCTGACCGAGTTCTCGACCGGCGAGGCCCGGGCCGGCATCCGTCGGTTCTGCCGCGGCCGGCACCGCGAGGAACCGCGGCTGGTGCTCGAGGTCCGCGCCGGCCGCAGGCACGGGTTCTGCCTGAACGACTGCGCGGTGAACATGGGCGCGAGCGGCCGGGTCATCAAGGTCAATGCCCGGTCCGGCGCGAGCTTCATCAACCGCTACGTCGGCGACGGCGTGGTGGTCGCCACTCCCACCGGCTCGACCGCCTACTCGCTGGCCGCCGGCGGCCCGGTGGTCCACCCGGCGCTCGACGCCATCCTCTTGACCCCGCTCTGCCCGCACGCGCTCGCGGCCCGGCCGCTCATCCTCGCGCCCGGCACGGTCCTCACCCTCGAGCTCGTCCCGGACTCGGACCCGGCACTCCTGAACCTCGACGGCCAGCAGCGCTGGCGGCTCGCGCCCGGCGCGACGGTGTCGGTGACCCGCGCGCCGCACGCGCTGCGCCTGGTCACGCCCCGCACCAGGACCTGGTATCGCATCCTGCGCGACAAGCTCAAGTGGAGCGGCGGCCGGGTCTAGAATGCTGGCCGAACTCCGGGTCCGCGACTACGCGCTGATCGAGAACCTCACCCTCGAGCTCGGTCCCGGGCTGACGGTGATGACCGGCGAGACCGGCGCCGGCAAGTCAATCATCCTCGGCGCGCTGTCGCTGGTGCTGGGCGAGAAACCCGACCCGGAGATGGTCCGCTCCGGGGCCGATTTCGCCGTTGTCGAGGCCCGGTTCACCGATGCCGAATCCGTTGCCGGCGACTGCGCCGAGCTTGGCATCGACCTGCCCGACGGCGAGCTGATTCTCCGCCGCCGGGCCGCGCGCGAGGGCCGCGGCAGCGCCCACGCCAACGACTCCGCGATAACCGTCGAGGCACTGCGCCGGCTCGGCGACCGGCTGGTGGACCTCCACGGCCAGCACCAGCACCAGTACCTGCTGCGCGCCGAGACCCACCTCGACCTGCTCGACGCCCACGCCCGGCTCCGGGACGAGCGCGCCCGCTATGCCGAGCGCCACGCCGGGCTCGAACGGCTGCGAACCGAGCTGGCCGGGCTCGAGGCCGAGCTCGCGCGCCGGCGCGAGCGGCGCGAGCTGACCGAGTACCAGGTCAGGGAACTGGCCGACGCCGCGCCCGAACCGGGCGAGCACTCGGCCCTGCTGGCCGAGCGGGAACTGCTCGCCAGCTCCGAGGCCCGCTACACCATCGCCCGCCGGCTCGAGGAACTGCTCTCTGAACAGGAAGGCTCGGTCGCCGAACTGCTGGGCGCGGTCGAGAGCCAGCTTGTGGAGCTGGCCCGGCTCGACGACTCGGCCCGGCCCCGGCTCGAGGCCGCGACCGGGGCCCGGGCCGTGCTCGACGACCTCTGGCGCGAGCTGACGAGCTACCGCGAGGCAATCCAGTTCTCGCCCGAGCGGCTCGAGGAAGTCAACGCCCGGCTCTTCCGACTCGAGAAGCTCGAGCGCAAGTACGGGGTCGCGCCCGACGAGCTGGGCGAACTGGCCGCGAAGCTGGCCCGGGAGCTTGAATCGCTCGAGACCGGCGAGTCGCGGCTCGACGAGTTGCGCCGGCAAGTCGAGGCCGCGACCGCCGCGCTGCTCGAACTGGCGGCCGCGCTTAGCCGCAAGCGGGCCAGGGCCGGCAAGGTGCTCGAGGCCTCGCTGGCAAAGGAGTTCCCGGCCCTCGGCCTGGAACGGGCGGTGCTTTCGGTCCGGCACGACCGGCCGGACCGGCCCGGGCCCGCCGACCTCGGGCCGACCGGGTTCGATGATGTCGAGTTCCTTTTCTGCGCCAACCCGGGCGAGGAACTCAAGCCCTTGCGCAAGGTGGCCTCGGGCGGCGAGCTGTCGCGGGTGATGCTCAGCCTCAAGAACGCGCTGTCCGGGGTCGCGGTCGTTCCCACGATGGTGTTCGACGAAATCGACACCGGCATCGGCGGCCGGGTCGCCGAAGCGGTGGGTCGCAGGCTCGAACTGCTCGGCCGCAACCAGCAGGTGATCTGCATCACCCACCTGCCCCAGATCGCCCGGTTCGCCGCGCACCACTTTCTCGTCAGCAAGTCGGTCCGGCGCGGTCGGACCGTGACTTCCATCACCCGGCTCGATGACGAAGAGCGGGTCGCCGAGCTGGCGCGGATGAGCGGCGGCGAGCAGGTCACCGAGACGACCCTGGCCCACGCCCGCGAGCTGCTCGAACGAGCCGGCAGGAGCCCGGCGCGCCGTGGGCGCTGAGCGCGACCGACCGGGCGGCAACCACGAGGGCCTGCTCGGGGCCCGCCGCATCGTCACCCTGCCCAACCTGCTCAGCGTGTCGCGGCTGCTGCTGCTCCCGGTCATCCTGCTGCTGCTCGTCCGCCACTGCGGCTGGCTCGCGCTCCTGCTGATGCTGGTCTGCTGGGCGACCGACGGGCTGGACGGCTGGATCGCCCGGCGCCGGGGCGAGGTGAGTGACCTCGGCCGGGTGCTCGACCACCTGGTCGACAAGATCTGGATCGGTTCGGTGCTGGTGACGCTGGTCTATGTTGCCGACCTGCCGGTGCACATCGCCGGGGCGGTCATCCTCCGCGACCTGCTGATCCTCGCCGGCTCGCTGGTGATAATGCACCGGCGCGGCTCGTTTGTCAGCTCGAACATCCTCGGCAAGATAACCGGCGTCAGCTTCGGCCTGATGATCATCTACTACACCGTCAACCTGCCGGCCCTCGCCGGCGCCAAGTACTACGTCGACTTCACGATCACCGTGCTGATCGTGGTGTCGTTCCTGAACTACCTCGGGGTGTTCCTGCGCCGGATGGGCAAGCTCCGGCTCCCCGACGACGCGCTCGACTAGTCCGGCCGGGCCGGTTTCGGCGCGCTCTTCGCCACCGCGGTGTAGTGCCGCTTGAAGCAGGCCAGCGCCGTGTCCATCGCCGCGCGGCTCACCGGTCCCATGTGGCCGATGCGGACGATCTTGCCGCGCATGTCGGCCTGGCCGTTGGCAAACAGGAAGCCGTCCTTCTTGCAGAGCTCGACCACTTTGGTGCCGTCCACGCCCTCGGGCATCCTGATGACCGTCAGCGCGTTCGACGGCCGCGCGGGGAACAGCTCGAGGCCCAGCTTCGCAACGTGCTTCCGGACGTGCTCGGCCATCTGACGGTGCTTGCGCCAGTAGCCGGCGACGCCGCCGCGGGTCGCCCTCTTCAGCGCCGCATCGAGCCCGTAGAACAGCGATATCGCCGGTGTCCAGGGCGTCTGGCCCTTGGTCTCCCAGAAGCGCCGGTAGGCCTTCAGGTCGAAATAGAACCGGGTACCCCGGTGGCGGTTGACCAGTTGCCAGGCGCGCTCGCTCACGCTGATGAACCCGAGCCCGGGCGGAACCGCCAGCGCCTTCTGCGAGCCTCCGACCACCACGTCGACGTGCCACTTGTCGGCGTGCATCTCGTCGGCGCCGAGACCGGCGACGGCGTCGACGACCAGTATCCGGTTCAGCCGGCGGCAGACCTCGCCGAACGCCTTGATGTCGTGAACCGCGCCGGTCGAGGTCTCGGTCAGGGTGGCGAACACGCACCTGACCGACTCGGTGGCGCGCAGGTGGCGCTCCAGCTCGAGCGGCGATATCGGCTCGCCGTAGGTCTGCGTGAGCGCGTCGACGTAGCCGCCGTAGCGGATTGCCAGCTCGCGCCAGCGCTCGCCGAACTTGCCGGCCGACGCGACCAGCACCTTCTCTCCCGGCAGCACCAGGTTGGCGACCGCCGCCTCCATCGCGCCGGT
>JAFGQF010000111.1 GCA_016935775.1 Caldifarciminota bacterium | reverse complement strand
TTGCTGAAGGAACTGACCGAGGCGTTCGGGCCGTCCGGCCACGAGCAGGAGCCGGCCGCGATCCTGACGCGCGAGCTGGGAAAGGCGGGCGAGATCAGCCGCGATGGGCTGGGCAGCGTTGTCTGCCGCGTCCCGGGAACGGCCGAGCGGCCGCGGGTGATGGTTTCAGCGCACATGGACGAGGTCGGCTTTCTCGTCAAGTCGGTCACCCGCGACGGCTACATCCGGTTCCTGCCGGTCGGCGGCTGGTGGCCGATGGTGCTGCTGGGGCAGCGGGTGCTGGTCAGAACGCGCAAGGGCGACTTCCCCGGAATAATCGGCGCGCGGCCGCCCCACGAGCTGACCGAGGAAGAGCGCAAGAAGCCGCCCGAGATCGACAAGATGTTCATCGATATCGGCTGCGTCGACGGGGTGGACATCGTCAAGGAAACCGGCATCCGGCCCGGCGATCCGATCGTGCCCTCATCGTCGTTTGTCGAGATGGAGAACGGGCTGATGATGGCCAAGGCGTGGGACGACCGCGGCGGTTGCGGCATCCTCGTCGAGCTTGCGCGGGCGCTGGCCGGCGGGAAGCACCCGAACACCGCCTGGCTCGTTGGCAGTGTCCAGGAGGAGGTCGGGCTGCGTGGGGCGCGCACCGCGGCCGAGGTGGTGCGGCCCGATGTAGGGCTGGCGCTGGACGTGTCGCTCAGCTATGAGCACCCGGACCGGTCGCGCAAGGACACCGACGAGCGGCTCGGGAACGGCGCCGCCATCCTGGTCCACGACAACTCGATGATTCCCAATACCCGGCTGCGCGATTTCGTCGTCGAGACTGCCGAACAGGCCGGCGTGCCATATCACCTCACGTCGGTGCGGGGCGGCTATGATACCGGCGTGATTCACCTGCACCGATCCGGTGTCCCCTCGCTGGCGGTCGGCTGGCCGACCCGCTACATCCACGCCCACACGGGCATCGTCGCCGAGGCAGACTACGACGCCGTCGTGAAACTGCTGACCGCCGTCATCGAGCATATCGATGAGGCGGTCAGCGAAGAGCTGCGCCGGTTCTAGCTAGTTGGTCCCGTAGCCGCCGCCCGAGCCGAAGCTCGACAGGATTTCCATGTAGGGCATCAGGATGGCGATAATCAGGAAGATGGCGCCCACTCCCATCATCCCGATCATTATCGGCTCGATCATCGAGGTCAGGTTCTTGACCATGTACTCGACTTCGCTGTCATAGTAGTCGGAGACCTGCTTGAGCATCTCGTCGAGCGCGCCCGACTCCTCGCCGGTTGCGACCATCTGGACGACCATCGGCGGGAAGACGCCGACCTCGCGCATCGGGGCCGACAGTCCGCGGCCGCGCCGGACGCTTTCGGCGATCCGGTCGATCGCGCCGGCGATATAGACGTTGCCGACGGTCTTGGCCACCAGGTTAAGGCTGCGCAGGATCGGCAGGCCGGTGCGGTCCAGCGTTTCGAACATCCGGGCGAAGCGTGAAAGCGCCATCTTGTAGAGGATCTGCCCGAAAATCGGGATCCTCAGTTTGAGCCGGTCCCACCAGAGCCGTCCGGCCGCGGTGCGGATGAACAGGTAGAACAGCACCGCCGCCCCGATCATCAGCAGGAACACCACGTACCAGTAGGCGGCCAGGAAGTCGGTGATCATTATCAGGATCTTGGTGGGCAGGGGCATCTTGCCGCCAGTCGAGGTCAGGAGCATCGTGAATTTGGGCAGCACGAAAGTCGCCATCACGATGCCCGCGACAACGAAGCCGACCATCAGGATGATCGGGTAGCGCATTGCCGCCCCGACGTCGCTTTTCAGCCGGCGCTCGTGCTCGAGCAGCATCACCAGCCGGTCGAGAACGTTGTCAAGCACGCCGCCCGTCTCCCCGGCCCAGATCGAGTTCACGTAGAGGTCGTTGAAGACGCGCGGGAACTTCGCCATCGCCGCCGACAAAGCGGTGCCGCCCATCAGGTCCTTGCGGATCGCGTCCAGTGCCTTGGCCAGCGGCTTGGAGCGCGTCTGGGCCTGGAGCGCGCCGATCGCCGAAAGCATCGGCAGGCCGGCTCGGTGCAGGGTGACGAATTGCCGCGTGAAGTTGATCAGGTCAACCGGCTTGACCCGTTCGAAGAACCGGCCGATGTCGATCGAAACGCCGCCGCCGGCCTTCTCTTCCTGGATGGTGATCGGGACGTAGCCGAGAGTGTCCAGTCGTTCAACAACGGTGTTGACGTCCGAACCCTCGAGCGTCCCGGAAACTACCTGGCCTTCCTTGTCCCGGACCTTGTAGCGAAACAGCGGCATTGGCTACTCCTGTTCGATAGCGGCTACTCGATCCTCTCGGCCTCGCGCATTATCTCGTCGATGGAAGTGATGCCCTTCAGGACTTTCTCGATGCCGTCATCCCAGAGGGTTCGCATCCCGGCGTCCATCGCCAGCGCGCGGATTGCGCTGGTGGGTGGGCGGGTGACGACCAGCTCGCGGAGCCGGTCGGTCATCTTGAGCACTTCGAAGATTCCCAGCCGGCCGTGGAAGCCGGTGTTGCGGCAGCGGTCGCAGCCGCGGCCACGGTAGAACTGCGTGCCCGGTTCGAGGCCCAGCTCCTCGAGCAGTGCCGGCGGCGGGTCGTAGGGTTCCTTGCACTTCGTGCAGATCTTGCGGACGAGCCGCTGGGCGATGGTGCCCTCGGTCGCCGAGGCGACGAGGAACGGCTCGATGCCCATGTCGATGAGACGGGTGATCGTTCCCGGCGCGTCGTTGGTATGGATGGTTGAGAACACCAGCTGTCCGGTGAGCGCCGCGCGGATGGCGACCCCGGCGGTCTCGCCGTCGCGGATCTCGCCGATCATCACCACGTCCGGGTCCTGGCGCAGGATGTGCTTCAGCCCGACCAGGTAGGTGTAGCCGGCGAGCTCGTTCACCTGCGATTGACAGATCTTGTCGATGTCGTACTCGACCGGGTCTTCGATGGTGATGATGTTCTTGTCGGTGCCGCGGATCTCGCCGAGGATGGCGTAGACGGTCGTGGACTTGCCGCAGCCGGTCGGGCCGGTCACGAGGATGACCCCGTGCGGCTTGGCGATCATCTCGCGCATCATCTTCAATGCGTTGCCCATCATCCCGAGCTCGTCCAGCGACAGCAGTCGCATCCGGTCGAGGATACGCATCACCACCGTCTCGCCGTAGGTGGTCGGGAAGGTCGAGACGCGGAAGTCGATTTCCCGGCCGTCGACGATTGCGCCGTAGCGGCCGTCCTGGGGCACGCGCTTCTCGGCGATGTTCATCCGCGACATGATCTTGATACGCGAGACCACCGCGAGCTGCAGGGCTTTCTTCGGCGAGACTATCGCCTGAAGGATGCCATCAATCCTGAACCGGACGGTCAGCCCTTCGCGGGTCGGTTCGATATGGATGTCTGAAGCGCGCTCGCGTACCGCCCGCATGATCATCTGGTTCACCCAGCGGACGACCGGCGCCTCGGACGCCTGTTCTTCCAGCTTGCGCGGTTCGGCTCCCTGCTCGAGGCCGCCGCCCTCCTCTTCGTCGGGGAGGTCGTCGAGGTTGATTGTTTCCTCTTCGTCGGGCAGGTCCGGCGTTTCGGGCGAGCTGTAGTGCTGGTTCAGCGCTTCGAAAAAGTCCATCGAGCGGCAGACCATCGGCTCGACCTCCATCCCGGTCATCCGGCGGATTTCGTCGATTGTCGGGATGTCGTTCGGGTCGGCCATCGCCACGGCCAGCGTGTTGCCGGAGCGGAAGAGCGGGATCAGCTTGTTCGTGCGCAGGAACGGCTCCGGGAAGATCTGTAGAACTTCGGAATCCACCTTGAAATTGGTCAGGTCGACAAAGGGCACGCCGTACTTCTCCTCGAGCGCGGTGCCCGATTCCTGCTGTTGTTCGTCGGGGTTGGTTGGCTCAGCCATCGTTGGTTGCCTCCTGCTGGCAGAAACTGCGGCCCGGGCAGGGCGCGAGCGCGCGGAAATCAGACGCCATCGAGTGGATTATAGACCTCCGTGCCCGGGGTGTCAACAGTCCAGCAAGACCGTGCCCGCGCGAGCCGGCATGCGGGCAGTTGACCGGGCAGGGCGCCCGGCTATAGTTAGCCGCTTTCGGATGCCAATGACTGCGATGAAGTCCACACCTGCCGTTTCCGGTTGGCGCGCGCCCGTCCCGGGGAGGTGCCGTTGACCGGTTCGGTGGTGCTTGGAGGCGCGGTTGGGCTCCATGCTCGGCCGGCCGCCGAATTCGTGCGTGAAGCCGAAAAGTACCGGTCCAGGGTCCGTGTCGGCCGGGACGGGATGTGGGTTAACGGCAAGAGCATCCTTGCGTTGCTCACGCTGGCCGCCGAAACCGGTGCCAACTTGACGCTCGAGGTCACGGGTGAGGACGAAGAGGTTGCCTTCGCGGTGCTGAAGGCGAAGCTGGAGAGGGATGACGGCTAGGCGCGAGCGGATACTGCGGGGGGTTTCGGTTTCGCACGGGTTCGCCCGCGGACCGGTGCACCTGCACCGGTCGGTCCTTCCCGAGCCGGACGAGCGGGTGCTGGCCTCGGGGCAGGTCAAGGCCGAGTTGGCTCGCTTTCGGGCGGCGGTTGCCGCGACCCGCGACGAACTATCCGGGCTCGCCGAACGGGTCAGGAAGGAGATGGGACGGGACTTTGCCGAGTTCATCGAGGTGCAGCTTGCCTTGCTCGGCGACGGCGACGTGCTGGCCTCGACCGAGCGGTACATTGCGGAGAAAGGGCGCAACGCAGAGTTCGCCTACCTTGAAACCCTCAAATCGCTCACCCGGCCGATGGCCGGGTCCGGTGTCGCGCTCTTCCAGGAACGGATGCTTGATGTGATTGACGTCGGCCGCCGGGTGCTCGGGCGACTGGGCGGAGAGGCACCCGAGTCGTTACACAGCGTGGCGCCCGGGTCGATCGTCGTGGCGCACGACCTGCCGCCGTCGGAGGCGGCATTGCTCAACCCGGAGCTCGTGCGTGGGCTGGTGCTTGAGAGCGGCGGTCGCACCTCGCACACGGCGATAATGGCCAAGGCCAAGGAAATCCCGGCGGTGGTCGGCGTCGAGATGGCCTGCAAGGCGGCCAGCACCGGCCAGCCGGCTATCGTCGACGGGTACCGGGGCCTCGCTGTGCTCAACCCGTCCCGGCAGCGAACCCGGGCCTACGAAGGTGAAATGGCGCGCTACGAGAGGTATCGGCAGTCGCTGACGGCCGTGGCGGGCGAGGAACCGGTGACGACCGACGGCCGGTTCATCGACCTCTCGGCCAACATCGAGTTCCTTGCCGAGGCGAGATCGGCGCTGAAGTACGGCGCCCGGGGTATCGGGCTCTTTCGCACCGAGTACATCTTCCTTGCCCGGATGCGGCCGCCGACCGAGGAAGAGCAGTACGAAGTCCTCGCCGAAGTCGTCAGGCTCCTCAACCCGCTGCCGGTGATTGTCCGGACGTTCGACCTGGGCGGTGACAAGCTCATACCCGGGTACTCCGAGTCGAACCCCTTCCTCGGCTGGCGCGGCCTGCGGTTGTGTTTCGACAACCCGGAGATGCTTCGCACCCAGCTCCGGGCCATCCTTCGGGCGTCGGCTCACGGCACGGTCAAGGTGATGTTCCCGATGGTCTCGGTGCTGGAGGAATTGCGGCGCGCGCTGCTGGTGGTCGAGGCGGTCAAGCGGGAACTGAAGCGGGACGGGCAGGAATTCGACCCCGGGGTGGAAATCGGTGTGATGGTGGAAACTCCCTCCGCCGCGCTGCTGGCCGGCGAGCTCGCCCGGCACTGCTCGTTCCTGTCAATCGGCTCCAACGACCTCACCCAGTACACCCTCGCCGTCGACCGGGGCAACGAGCGGGTCGCCGGGCTGTATGACCACTTCCATCCTGCCATCCTGCAGCTGATCAAGCACTCGATCGATGCCGCGCACCGGCACGGCATCTGGGTCGGGCTATGCGGGGAGTTCGCTTCCGACCCGCTGGGAATCGTGGTGCTGCTGGGAATGGGCATCGACGAACTGTCGGTCACGCCGGCGCTGCTGCCGGAAGCGAAGAATATCATCCGGTCCATCGACACCCGGGCGGCGGCCGAGGTCGCCGAATCGGTGCTGAAACTGGCCACGGCGGTTGAAGTCAGGCGTCTGCTGAACCGCGAGGTGCACCGGCGATTCCCGCAACTGGCCCGGTTCATGTTCAAACCCGAGAACGGCCCGGGCAAGGACGAAGGTGAGCAGCGTGATAATGGAGAGGGGGTAGACGTTGACTGACCACGAAATGGATACTGCCGCGGGGTACGCCGCGATGCTGGAACTGGTCATGGGACTGCCCGAGCAGCTTGCCGAGGCTGGGACGCGTTGTCTCCCGGCAGGAATCCCCGGCCGGCGCGGCTGGTCCACCGTCGTGGTGGTCGGGATGGGCGGCTCGGCGATCAGCGGCGACATTGCCAGGAGTTTGATGCTCGACTCCTGTGCAGTGCCGGTGATTTCCTGCCGGGACTACGACATACCGGCGGCGGTCACGAAGCGGACACTGCTCGTGGCGCTCAGTTACTCGGGCAATACCGAGGAGACCCTCAGCGCTTACCGCCAGGCCGTTGGAACCGGTTGCCGGCGCGTGGTCGTCACCAGCGGCGGCGAGCTGGCGCGGCTGGCCCGCGCGGAGCATGACCCGGTGATAGCCGTGCCGTCGGGCATACCGCCGCGGGCGGCGCTCGGTTACCTGCTGGGTTCGCTGTTGCCCGTGCTGGAGCACGCCGGGCTGGGCGAGTTCCGTGGTCAGCTCGACGAGGCGGTTGGGCTGCTGGCCGCCCGGCGTGACGCCTGGCGCCGGCGCGCCGTAACACTGGCCGCCCGGCTGGTCGACCGTCTGCCCCTGGTGCTGTCGACCAGCCGGTTGCTGGACTGTGCTGCCGACCGCTGGCGCTGCCAGCTGAACGAGAACGCCAAGGTGATATGCCACACCAGTCGCCTGCCCGAACACAACCACAACGAGGTTGTCGGGATGGGCCGCCCGGCGGAACTGGCGCAACGAACGGTGATAATCGGCCTGCTCGAACGGGAGACTCACCCCAGGACTTCTCTGCGGTTGCGGCACGTGCTGGCGATTGCCCGCGACGGGTACGAACAGGCGGTCAGGTTGCGAGCCGAAGGCCGGTCGCCGCTCGCGCGGGTGCTGTCGCTTTCGATGTTGGGCGACCTGGTCAGCGTCGAACTGGCCCGGCTGACAGGTGTCGACCCGATGCCGGTCCGGCGCATCGACAAGCTCAAGCGCCGCCTGGCGCGCGCGCGAAGGGAGTAACGATGACGAGGCAGGCAGCCGGAGAAACAAGGGCGCGCGTGAAGCCGTTCAAGGTGATCATCCCGGCAGCCGGTGAAGGCCGGCGGCTGCGCCCTCATACCCATACCCGGCCGAAGGTGCTGATCGAGGTCGCCGGTAAGCCGATCATCGGCCACATCGTCGAGCGGATACTGGCCGCCGGACCAACCGAGATCTGTGTTGTCGTCGGCTACCGGGGCAACGAAGTCAGTTCCTACCTTTCGGCCTCTTTCGACTGTCCGTTCCAATTCGTCGAGCAGGACGACCCGAAGGGGCTGGGCGACGCGGTCTACCGGGCGTGCGACTGCGTCGGGGACGGGCCGGTGCTGGTGATGCTGGGTGACACGATAGTCGACATGGACCTGGTTGATATTGTCCAGGGCGGCAACTCGGTCGGGGTATGCGAGGTCGAGGACCCGCGGCGGTTTGGGGTCGTCGAGCAGTCCGACGGCCGGATCGTGCGGCTGGTGGAGAAACCGGTTGATCCGCCCAGCAATCTCGCCCTGGTCGGGGTTTACTTCCTTGAAAGTGCCGGGGAAATCTTCGATTCTCTCGAACGATTGATTGCCGAGGACCGGCGCACGCGCGGCGAGTACCAGCTGACCGACGCACTGCAGTTGATGATTGACAGCGGGGCCAGGCTCGAGGCGAGGCCGGTGCAGCACTGGCTGGACTGTGGTACGCCCCGGGCTCTCCTCGAAACGAACCGATACCTGCTTGACCATTCACCGCCCGCTTCTGTGTCGTCCGGGCGTCCCGGCTGCGTGCTGGTCCCGCCGGTTTTCGTGCATGAGAGTGCCACGCTGGAGGATTCGGTGGTCGGTCCTCACGTTTCGGTCGGTGCCAACGCCTTGGTGCGCCGTTCGGTGGTTGCCGATTCGATCGTGAACCAGGACGCGGTCGTGGAGCACTCGGTGTTGGAACATTCGATCTTGGGTGAGGGTTGCGTCATCAAGGACCGGCCGCGGTCGCTGAATGTCGGCGGGCTTTCGGAGTTCCGCACCACCTGACGCGGATGGCGGGCCGGGCAGCCGGGCGGTTCTCGTTTGCCGTCGAGCAGGGCGACGCCGGGCCGGCGCGCGTCGGTCGGCTGGAGCTGGCGCATGGCATGGTCCAGACGCCGGTATTCATGCCGGTGGGAACCCAGGCGACGGTGAAGACCCTGACGCCCGATGAACTGGCGGCGGCCGGTGCCGAGATGCTGGTGGCGAACACGTATCACCTCTATCTCCGGCCCGGGGCCGGGGTCGTGCGGCAGCTTGGCGGGGTTGGCGAGTTCATGGGTTGGCACCGGCCGGTGCTGACGGATTCGGGCGGTTTCCAGGTCTGCTCGCTGGCGGCGCTGACCACGGTGGACGATGACGGGGCCGAGTTCCAGTCACACATTGACGGCAGCCGGCACCGGTTCACGCCCGAAACGGTGGTCGCGGTGCAGCGCGACCTTGGCTCGGACATCGCGATGTGCCTGGATGAGTGCCCGCCCTACCCGGCCGCGCGTGACCGGGCCGAAAACGCGGTCGCCCGGACCACGGCCTGGGCGCGGCGCTGTCGGGATGCGGCCGACGGGATGGTGCTCTTCGGTATCGTCCAGGGCGCGACCTGGCCGGACCTGCGGGCCCGAAGCGCCCGCGAGCTGGTCGAGCTGGATTTCCCGGGCTACGCGGTCGGCGGGCTGTGCCTGGGTGAGCCGTCGGAGCTGACTTTCGAGCTGCTGGCGGGCGTGGTCGAGTTGCTTCCCGCGGACCGGCCCCGCTACCTGATGGGAGCGGGCTATCCCGAGGATATCGTCCGGGCGGTTGGGCTGGGAATCGACATGTTCGATTGCGTGCTGCCGACCCGCAACGGCCGGACCGGGACCGCGTTCACGAACTGCGGCCGGGTGGTGATTCGCAATGCCCGCTTTCGTGAGGATTCGTCGCCGCTCGACGCGCATTGCGGCTGTCCGACCTGCCGCAGTTACTCACGGGCCTACCTGCGCCATCTGTTCGTCACCGGCGAGGCGCTGGGGCCGAGGTTGCTGACTCTGCACAACATCCACTTCTACCAGGAACTGATGAGACAGATTCGTGCCGCGGTTCGGTCGGGAGATTACGCTGGCTGGAGCCGGCGCTGGCTCGACGCGCGTGCGGACCTAAACAACGGAGGATGATGATGAGAAGAGCGATGGCGGTAGTGGCTGCTGTTGTCCTGTTGGCCGGGACCGGCTGCCAGGAGAGCGAGACGGTCAAGGTTGGAGTTGTCGCGCCCCTGACCGGCGACGTGATGACTTTCGGCGAGTCGATGCGTAACGGAGCGCTGATGGCATTCGAGGAGGCGAACGCCGCCGGCGGCGTCGGCGGCAGGTTATTGCAGGTGATGGTGCGCGATGACGCCAATGAACCCGGGCGAGCGGCGGAAGCCGGCCGGGAGCTGGTTGAGCAGGAGGCGGTCGTGGCAGTGCTCGGTTCGGTGTCGACCGAGTGCACTCTGCCGCTGGCCGACATCTGTCAGGCGGCGGGCGTGCCGCTGGTGGTGCCCGCCTCGACCAATCCGAAGGTGACGGTCGCGCCCGACGGCGCCCGGCGGGTTTGCGTCTTCCGGGCATGTTTCACCGACTCGTTCCAGGGCGCGGTCGCGGCGAAGTTCGCCCGCGGCGCGCTGGACGCCAGGACCGCCGCGGTGCTTTTCAACAGCTCCGATGAATACTCCCGCGGGCTGGCCGGTTTCTTCCGGGACGCGTTCGTGGCGGCCGGCGGCCAGGTGCCGGTTTTCGAGTCCTACGCGGCGGGGGAAGAGGACTTCAGAGCGCAGTTGGAGTTTGCCCGGGTCCAGGCCGCCGACGTGCTGTTCCTGCCCGATTACTACAGCCGGGTTGCCCGGGTCGTGCGCCAGGCCCGCGAGCTGGGCCTCAGGACCACGCTACTGGGCGGCGACGGCTGGGATTCGCCCGAGATGCCGGAGCAGGCCGGCGACGCGATCCTCGGCGGGTACTTCACCAACCACTTCTCGCCCGACGAGCCGCGGCCGGAGGTGAAGGAGTGGGTGAACCGGTACAAGTCCAAGTACGGCGAGCCGCCGGACGCGCTGGCGACGCTTGGCCACGACGCGGCGCTGCTGCTGGTCGAGGCGCTGCGCCGCGCGCCCCAATCGAAGCCGGCAGAGGTTTGCGTTGCGCTGGCCGCGACCAGCGACTTCCAAGGTGTCAGCGGCGCGATAAGTTTCGATGAGCACGGCAACGCCGTCAAGAACGTTGTCATCGCCCAGTACCGGGCCGACGGCGTGCGGTTCGTGACAACCGAGCGACCGTGAAAACCGGAGGAGGCGACGTGAGAGCATTGCAGGGCATTTTCACCGCCGCGCTGGCCGCGGCGATTGCGGCTGGATGCGGGGGCGGCGATGCTGTCAAGGTTGGCGTGGTGGTTCCCCTGACCGGCGACGTCAAGACCTTCGGCGAGTCGGCGCGCAACGGCGCGCTGATGGCGATCGAGGAGGCGAATTCCGCCGGCGGTGTCAACGGCCGGCCAATCCGCGCGATTGTCACCGATGACAAGAACGACCCGATGGAAACGAGCAACGCCGGCAGCAAGCTGATCGATATGGACGGCGTGGTCGCGATCCTCGGCTCGGTGTCGTCGAAGTGTTCGGTGCCGCTGTCGGACAAGTGCGAGTCGTCGGGGATTCCGATGATCACGCCGACCTCGACCAACCCCAAGGTGACGGTCGGGGAGGACGGCCGGCGCAAGGAGTTCGTCTTTCGCGCGTGCTTCATCGACCCGTTCCAGGGAACGGTCGCGGCCAAGTTCGCCCGCGACAGCCTGGGCGCCGCACGGGCGGCGGTGATGTACGATGTCGGCAATGACTACTCGAAGGGACTGGCCGAGTTCTTCCGGGGCGCGTTCCAGGAGCGGGGCGGCAGGGTCGTGGCCTATGAGAGCTATGCCAAAGACGACGTGGACTTCTCGGCACTCCTGACCAAGCTCAAGCAGCAGCAGGCCGACGTGCTGTTCATCCCGGACTACTACAACAAGGTCGGGCTGATTGCCCGGCAGGCGCGCGAGGCGGGCGTGAATGCCTACCTGCTGGGCGGCGACGGCTGGGACTCGCCCGAGATGCTGAAGATCGCCGGTGACGCCATTCACGGCGGCTACTTCACCAACCACTACTCGCCCGA
>JAFGQF010000110.1 GCA_016935775.1 Caldifarciminota bacterium | reverse complement strand
GGACCGGTACCCCACGGGGTACCGCACTCCCAAAGCGGCCTGGACGGCGCCCCGGAGGGCGGTCAGGGCAGGGTTCCACCTGCCGGCTGTCGGGGCGCCCCGGGCGGCGTCCTTCCCGGCAGACAGGATGGCGGCCGGGCAGGCGGCGAGGCGAAGCGGCTCCGAGGCGGCCTTCGCAGCGGCCGGGGAAAGGGCCGCGAGAACGGCTTCCGGGACGCCCGGGGCAGGGCCACCCGGGGCCACCCCGGGGGCGGGGGACCCCGAAATCCGCCGTAGGGGATAAGGGCCGACGTGACAGCGCCTTACGAGGAAAAACCCGGGAACGTCAGATGATAAACCGGTTTATCATCACAAGCGCGAAATTCGGGCGGGCGAAGGACTGGAACCACAGATGAACACAGATGGGAGAACAAGGCTGAAGGATGAATGTCAGGGATGAGCAGGAGATGAGGAGGGGGAAATCGGAGGTCAGAAGTCAGAGACGTGAATGCGGAAGGATAGACCTTGGGGTCTGCACAGGGCGGCGATGTTGGTTGATGTTCTCTCTCCAGGCAGCCGGACCCGGCCGGTCTGGACACGGCGTCGGTCCGAGGTGTCGGGGCGGGTTCAGTGCGTCCCGATGATGAGCTTGCGGGTCAGGTCTGCGTCGGGAGTTTCCATTCGGACAAGCATCACGCCCGAACCGACTCGGCGCTGGTCGAGGACCGCGCTGTGCCGGCCCGCGGGCAGAAAGCCGTCTGCCAGTACGGCGCGGACCCGGCCGTCGGGGCCGTACACCCTGAGCCTGACGTGGGACGGCCGGTCGAGGTTGTAGCTGACCATCGCCGGGCCGGCGGCAAGGGTCGGGCCGGTGAGGTCGAGCCGGGCGTTCGGTTGCGGGCCGGCGATGCCGGCGGGCGGGATGACGACCACGGAGTCGGCCAGCAGGTCGTTGGCCGGGTTGGTGTCGCCGGCGAGAGCGGTGGAGCAGCGGATTTCGAAGGTGCCGGTGGAGAGTGCGGTCCATTCGCTGAACTCGACCGTGTCGGTGAGTCCCGCGGGCAGGCTCTCGATGACCGAGTCGGCCCAGGACGGGTCGATGTTGAGTCGCACCGGGAAGGTTTCGTCGGTCGTGCCCCAGTTGCGGACCACGGCAAGCGGGACGACGACCGCGCCGGAGTCCACCGTGTCCGCGGGCGCGAGGATGGTCATCACGCCGACGTCGCGGACCGTGCGGCCGATGTGGGCGGCGCGGGAGAAGAAGACGTCCGGGTCCGAGGAGCCGTTGCGGCAGTCGCACCAGAGGACATGGACGTTGTTCGAGTCGGCCTGGCAGGCGTTGTAGTCGCCGAGGAAGGTGCCGGCCTGGTAGGCCGAGTCGGAGACGCGGACATTGGCGGCCCAGGTGGCGCCTGAGTCGTCCGAATACGAGTAGTACTGGCCGACGCGGTTGGAACCGGCGCGGGAGTCGTGCCAGGCGACGTGGATGCGGTCGAAGGGGTCGACCGCGAGCCAGGGGAAGAACTGGTGGGTGCCGTCGCCCGACTGGGTGTCGTTGACCTTGACCGGCGTGGACCAGTTCTGGCCCGCGTCGGTGGAGCGTGAGAAGAAGACATCGGTCTGGTTGGACTGGAGGCGCGAGTCGGCGAAGACGACGTAGAGCCGGGTGCGGTCGCGGCTGGTGCCGAAGCTGGGGATGTTGTTCATCCGCCAGGGAGTCGAGCCCGGCGACCAGGGACAGGAGATGATGGTGCGCTGGCCGGACCAGGTTGCCCCGAGGTCGGTGGACTTGTTGAGCCGGATGTCGGACATGCCCCAGCCGACGTAGAGGTCGTTGCCCGTGCCGCGGAACGGGAAAGTGCCGTTGCCCGAGGAGCCGACCGTGACGCCGGCCGACCAGTTCTGGCCGCGGTCGGTCGAGCGCTTGAACTTGAGGTCGAAGGACGTGCCGTATTCGTACCAGGTGAGGTAGACGTCGTCGCCGTCAATCGTGGCCCAGGGTTTGTCGTCGAGGCTGGACGGCGTGCCCGGGGTGACGTTGAGTATCGGGCCCCAGGTTCGGCCCCAGTCGGTGGACTTGGTGAGGACCACGTCCCCGCGCTGGGGCGAACGGTCGAACGAGAGCCAGAAGTAGTAGATGGTTCCCGAGTCGTCCACGCAGATGACCGGGTCGCCGTCCTCGGCGTAGCCCGGGTCGATCATCAGGGTGTCGGGGTTGGACCAGGTCGCGCCTGCGTCGGTGGACCGGGCGAAGCCGACGTGGTAGACGCCGGTGCGGTTGTCGTTCCAGCCGCCGCAGAGCAGGCTGTCGGCGAATATGCCGAGCGTGGTTTCGTTCTGGTTGCCGGTGCCCGGGTCGGCCGAGGCCGGCACGTCGGTGATGAAGGGCGGGTCGTCGGTCGGGGGAGCGCCGAAACCGGGCCCGGCAATCACCCGCGGCAGGGCCGGCAGGAGAGCGCTGTTTCGGACGGCGCGGGTGATGAGTTGTTCGAGCCAACCGTTGGAGCGCACCGGGGTCCAGGCCGGGGGGATGAGCAGCATCTCGTCCGGAACGCCGAACCGCTCGAAGCGGGCCTCGACCGCGAGCACCGGCGCGAGCTCGACCGTGACGCTCACACGGGCCAGGGTCCAGCCCGGGTGCGGGCGGGCTTCCGGGTCCTCGATGTACGGCTCGACGGCTTCGGGCAGGATGTCGGCAGCCTCGGCCACGAGCCGGTCCCCGTCGTCGGCCAGCACGCGCAGGCCGAGTTCGGACAGGGCAACGCGGGCCGGGGTTGCGGCCGAAAGTACCGCGAACGAGCTTGCAAGAACGACGAGTAATCTCAAATTATCCTCCGAACGGCTTGGCAGATTTCAACCATTCTCCCGGTTCGGGTCCGTCGAGTCAACCCCGGTCTGACTCGGCGCCGGGCATGCGGAAACCGGGCCGACCGGTCCGGACCAGTCCGAACCGGTCGGCGGCCGGAGGGGATGCGGGTGCTGTTCGCGGTCAGGCGGTTCAGGGCGCGGTGAGCTCCGGGCCCTTGCCGAGCGAGAGCAGGGCGTTCGCGGGCAGGGACTTGAGCGCGGTCGGGTCGGCTTCGAGCGCCACGAGGTCGAGGTTGGAGACCAGGCCCCAGAGCGTGTACTGCTGTCCGGTTTGCAGGGTGTCGAGGGGTACGGTGTCGGCAAAGGGCGAGTCTGAGAGTCCGGACGACCAGGCGCGGTTGAACGGGTCGTCGTACCGACCGAGCCAGAGCCGGTAGGCGCGGGCGCCGGCGACTGCCGCGATGCCGATACGGACTTCGCGGGCCAGGGTGTCGAGTTCGAGTTCGAGCGCGGGGTAGTCGAGCGCGGCCGCGCCGCCGCCGTAGTGACGCGAGTCGGTGATGGTGGTGGGGCCGGGCGACTCGCAGGTCGCCTCGATGTCGGACTCGGGCCAGACCCGCGAGTCGTTGTAGTAGACCCAGCCGGACCAGGTCTTGAGCGCTTTGACGGTCAGCGGGATGGTGACGCCATCGGCGAGGTTCTCGAGCGTCACCGGGACGTCGTCCACCGGGTAGAGGCCGTCGTCGTCGGTGACCCCGACGAAGACCGCGACCCGCGAGCCGAGCGACGTGCCCTCGACCCGGCCCTGGCCGACCCTGAGCCAGATGCGCCAGCCCTTGCGTCCGCAGGTAAGGGTGAGCGCGGCCGCCGCGACGAGCAGCAGGACAAGCAGTTTCTTCACGATGCCTCCAGCGTTTGGCCGATTATCCGCGGGGCGGGGCCGCGGTCAAACCACGGTGGCAGGCTCGGGTGCGGGCGTCGGGTCGGTCAGCCGGGCGGGTTCGGGGTCGCGGTCGGCGCCGACCAGCCTGGCTACCGCGGCCGGCAGGTCGACCAGCGGGCCCCGGAAGTCCGGGGTGTGGACCACCAGGGCGTCGCGGGTCTGGGCGGCCCGGCTGATGACGAGGTTGGCGGTACCGGCCTTTTCGCTGTCGGTCGTCAGGTAGGTGTGCATCCCGATGCGGGTCGCGTCGCCGTCGTTGACCGGGTCGTTGCCGACCATCAGGCACTGGCCGGCCTCGACCCCGAGCCGGTCGCACAGGGCCCGGTAGTAGCGCGGGTCCGGCTTGGTGAAACGCGAATTGCCCGAGTGGGTGAGGTGGACGAAGGGCAGGTTGCCCAGGCCGGCCCAGCCCAGCCGCATCGCCTGCGCGGCAGCCGGCCAGACCGGGTTGGACGCGACCGCCAGCAGCAGCCGGTGACGGCGCACCGCGAGGATGGTTCTGTAGGCGAGGGGAACCGGTGTGACGAGATGCCGCAGTTCGGTGAACCGCTCCCGGTAGAACCGGTCGAAGCGGGTCTCGATTTCGGCGCGCCGGTCGGGCAGGCCTTCGCAGAAGGCGTCCATGAACCGCCGGCCGACCGGGTGCAGCTGGCGGCCGTACTCGAGCGAGCGGGTGGCGCACATCACCCGGCGGCCGACCTCGGACCGGTCGAACACGTCGGCCAGGACCGGGGCGAGCAGGTCGATGTAGCGGTTGTAGAAGGAGCTTTCGTCGAACAGGATGACGGTGTTGTCGATGTCAAGCAGCACCGCCTTCAGGCGACGGGGGTTGGCCGGCTGGGCGCTGCGTCGTCTGAACACGGAATGCCATTATACGACCCAAGCCAAGGAATCGGTATGCCCGGCGTCAGTTTCTGGTCAGTATCGCGAGTGGGCGCGAAAGGCGCGGGCCCCGGCGTTGCCGGGGCCCGCGGTGAGTCGAGCGCGTCAGCGGGCGATGATGAGCCGGGCCGTCGCTGTCTCGGCGCCGGTTTCGAGCCGGAGGAGGTAGACGCCCGGGGCGAGTGTGCGCAGGTCGAGCGCGGTCGTGCCGGTGCGGGACGCGGGCAGCAGCCGGGTTCGGAGCGTGCGGCCGGCGATGTCGGATACGACCAGCCGTTTCGGCCCGGATGTCGCGCTGTTCCAGCGGATCGCCACCGTCGGGCCGGTTGCCGGGTTGGCGCCGAGGGCCAGCGTGGCCCGGTTCGGCAGGGCACCGGCCGCCTGGGCCCCGGAACGCGGCGGTCGCCCGCCGCGGCCGTCTTCTTCCTGCCACTTGGTGTAGCGCCAGAACTCGCGCGTCTTGTTACCCTTGAGCGCGTAGAAGGTCCGGGTGTCCCAGGTGACGAGGTCGCCGCCGGCCTTGACCATTTTGCGGCGGTTGGTCGTGCCGCGCGAGGGCATCGTGTCCATCTCGTACCACGTCTCGAACGGCGGGGCGGAACGGAAGAACTGCTGGGAGTTGCCGCCCTTGAGCGCGTAGAGCCAGCCTTCGGACCAGGCGCCGGCCGCACCGTCCTTGGACTTCTTCATCCGGAGGCGCCCGGCGTGGTAGCCGAGCAGGGGCATGCCCCGCAAAGGAGTGGTGTACCAGGTGTCGGCGGCGATGTCGTAGCGGTACATGTAGTGGTGTTCGATGGTGCGGTCGTAGTAGGTCGCCTGGTGAGCGTAGATCGCGTTCGCGCCGTCGCAGACGAGGAACGAGCCCTTGTTCCACTTGGACCGGGCCGAGGGGACCGGTGCGAGGGTGTCCCAGAACCCGGTCGTGGTGTTGAACCGGTAGAACTCGTTGCGCCCGCCCTTCAGGAGGTAGAGGTAGTCGATGTCGTCCTGGACGACGTGGACGAGGTCGGTGCCGCCCTTGACCCGCTTGCGGGTGATGCCGAGCGGGACGTCGGTGAGCTGGGTCCAGCTATCGGCGCCGGTTTCGTAGCGCCAGAAGCCGGTCGTGTTGTTGCCCTTGGTTGCGTAGATTCGGCCCGAGCCGTCGGCGGCGCCGCGGCTGCCCTTGCGCGGGGGCTTTCCCTCGCGGCCCTTTGGCCAGGGGGCGAGCTCGGCCCAGCGGTTCTGGGCCGGACGGTAGCCGAAGAAATCGTCGCTCTTGTTGCCCTTGGCGGCGTAGATGACCTCGAGTCCGTCGGTTGCCAGCCAGGCCCCGTCCTTGACCGGCCGGCCCGAGTTGCGCGAGGGCATTGACTCGACCTCGGCCCAGCCCGCGTGCGGCGGCGGGGCCGGCGGCGGGCCGGGAGTGTTGTACCAGTAGCCCCAGGTTGCCCGCGCCTGCTCGCCGTAACCCCAGCCCTGGATGGCCTGGCCGAGGGTCACGTTGATGCCGTTTTCCAGGCCGGCGCCCGGGCCTCCGCCCGAACTGAAGCAGAACCAGTCGATGCGGTGGTTCTGGGCCGGGACGACCGCCACTGCGGCAAGCAGCGCGAGCGCGACCGCTGCCTTGCTTTCAGCCATCATTCCCCCTCGCGGTTCCCTGCATCAGGGCGTGGCCGGCCGGGCCGGTTCGACGCGGGTTTCGGCGGAGCCGTTTCCGGTGGCTCGGGCCGGGGAGGCGTTCGCGGGCAGCGGGCCGGGCGCGTCCGGGAACCGCTGGTTTTCGAACCCGCGCCACTTGCCCAGCGCGCGCCAAGAGAAGCGAGCGTCGCTTTCGCCGCCGGCGAGCTCGCGGACGTCGAACCCGGTCGCGTCCGAGCGGACGTAGACGCCGTTGCAGTCGTCCTCGAGCTGGACGAATACCCTGAGCGGGCGGTCGGCGTCAACCGCGATGCAGTCGGTGAAGAGCGGGTCGAGGTTCACCCGGCAGTGGCCGTTTTCGAGCCGGCCGGCGCCGACATCCTCGAACCAGGCCTCGGGCATCTCGGGCGCGAACAGGTTGCGCTTGCCATCACGGGTGTCCATTATCGTGCTGACCGTGCCGGCGCCGTTGATCTTGTAGTTGGTGCCGCCGGCGGTCTGGAGCGCCACGTAGGCATAGGCCGGGCTTGCCCCGGCGGTGGAGAAGTAGCCGCCGAAGCGCTGACCGGTCGTCAGCCGGGCGTAGCCGTAGGCACCGCAGGTGTTGCCGGTGAAGGCGCCGCCCGAGCCGCCGACAAGGTGGTAGGCGGTGTCGAAGTTGTTGCCCACGCCGGCCAGGCCCGTGCCGTTGGCCGCGTCGAATCCGAAACCGACCGCGCCGATGCCTTCGCCGGTGAACGCGCCGCCGGTTCCGTCTTCCATCAGGTAGGCGGTCGCGGCGTCGTTGCCGACGCCGACGACGCCGGTGCCGGTGGCGGTCTCGCCGGTGCCGTAGGCGCCGATCTTCGTGCCGCTGAAGGCGCCGCCCGAACCGTCGGTGCTGGTGTTCACCGACGCGAGGTTGTTGCCGACGCCGACGACGCCGGTGCCGGTTGAGCTGTTGGCCTTGCCGTAGGTGCCGATGCCGGTGCCGGTGAAGGCGCCGCCCGAGCCGGTGGTCACGAAGCTGCCGGCAGCGTTGTTGCCGGCGCCGATGATGCCGGTGCCGGTGGCGTGGGAATGGTAGCCTTCGACCGCCGCGTCGGTCGGGCGCACGGTCTGGGCGTGGACGCCCGAGCCGCGGGTGGTTCCGTCACCCCAGACCGCGGGCACGTTGTCGGTGACATCGGACCTGCCGTAGAGCTGCTGGGCCCGGCCCACGCCGGTGATCCAGAAGTTGGCCGACTGGGCCGCCGAGTACTGGTTGATGATGTAGTCGCCGGCGGCGGCAACGTCACCCGGCACCCAGGCGTTGCCGTTCCACGTGAGGACCTGGTCGGCGGCCGGCGCCTGGTCGGCGACCGGACGGCCCTGGAGCTTGCCGGTGTTGTCCGAATGGTAGGCGTAGGGCACGCTGACCATCCTGACCCGGGGCGGCAGCACCTCGCCTTCGACCGCGACCTCGAAGAAGCAGCCCGGCCCGGCGGGAATTGCGCTGATCGGCGTGTGGGAACCGAGCAGGACGTTGAACAGGCCGTCATCCACCCGGACGCCGGTCTGGGTCTCCTGCCAGAGCAGGGTTCCGCCGGTCATCGCGCTGTAGATGCGGAAGGTCATGTCGAAGTAGCCCTCGCGCGGGTTGCCTTCCGAGTCGCTCAGCTTGCCCTGGTAGTTGATCATCAGGGGAAGACTCACCGCATCGGTTGTCGGGATGGATGGTTCGATACCGGCGACCGCGACCGCCGTGACGGCCAGCGTTGCCATTACGAGTCTGCAGGCTCTCATCATACCTCCTTTGGTCCGGGTTCCGGCGACCGCTCCGCCCGGTAACGCCTTTGGTGGGGCGTCTGCGCTGCGCGGATACGGCGTGCCGGAATCGACCCGTAACCCGCCGCATAATAACGGCCGGCCCGGACTTGTCAAGTCCGGCCGGAGCCCGCAGGAGTGAGGACCGGGAGCGGGAGCAGGCGGGTGTCAGGCCCGATGCCCGTTGCGGGGAACGCACCGGGCGATCAGCCAGGGGAAGGGCGAGGCGAGTTCGAGGACCTCGGTTTCCTGCTCCAGGAAGCGGCGGAAGGTGACGCGGTTCCAGTGCTGGCAGTGGTCGGGCGGGTTGCCCCAGGTGGAGACGAAGGCGCCGCCGACGAAGTTGCAGACCCGGAACCAAGGTTCATCCGGAACCGATATGATGATCTCCCGGCTGGTGAGCCGGCAGAGCTCGCGCAGGCCGGCGTGCGGGTCGGGCAGGTGTTCGAGGACCTCAAGCGCCATCACCAGGTCATGCCCGGCCCCGGGCCGGGCCGAGCGGGTGATGTCCTCGACCGCGAACTTCAGGTCCGGGAAGCGGCGGGCGGCCTGCTCGATGCTCTTCGGGTCGATGTCGAATCCCTCGACCCGCTCGGGGAGTAGCGGTCGCAGCCGGGCGATGTCCTCGCCCTCGCCGCACCCGGCGTCGAGCACGCTCGCGGGCCGCGCGTCCGCGACAAACCGGCCAAGCCGGTCGTAGAAACGCCGGATTGCGCCCTGGGCGAGTCGGTTCCGGGTCTCGTACTTTGCCCGGTTGGTGTCGCGCACCTGGGGCCGGGTGGTAGCCACGGCCAAGTGTAGTGGCCGCGGCCCGGCTGTCAACGCGCCGGTCAGTCGGCGACGATTACCTGTTGCCGAAGCAGCCCGTTGCCGGTCCGCGCCTGGATGATATAGACGCCGGCCGGGGCCGCGGCCGCGTCCCATTCGACCGTGTTGCCGGCGCCAAGCCGGGCGACCGTTCGACCCGCGGCGCTCACGACGCGCACGTCCCGCGCATCGAGGTCCAGCCGGACCGTGAAACGGCCGCGTCCGATCGTGGGCTCGACCCGGAGCGAGGCCCGGCGCGGAACCTCACCGGGCTCGGCGACGGCGGTGGGCAGGAACCCGATCCGGGCATAGTAACCCTGGACCGCATCCGACTGGCCGATTGCCGCGGTGTCGTTGTTGTAGGCCCAGACGCGGCGCGTGTTGCCCTGGTTGCTGTTGCGCTGGAACCTGACCGTCTGGCCGGCGTCGCCGCGCCACTGGATTTCGAGCAGGAGGTTGTCGGTGTTGTTGTAGTCGAAGGCGCAGGGGAAGTAGAACCAGCTGTTCGGGTTGCCGACGAGGGCGGTGTCCTTTTCCAGCATCACCTGCGGCTGGCCGCCGGCATAGTTCTTTTCGAAGGTGTCGGTGAGCGCTGCCAGCGGGGTGTGGCAGAGGCTGACGCGCAGGTTGTAGAAGTCGGCGGGCGGGTCGGAATAGGTCATCCAGCCGAGGGCGACGATCTGGCCCGGCTGGTTGATCTCGCTCTGCAGGTAGAGAGTCTGGAAGCGCATCGCCTCGTTGCCGTTGCCCCAGAAGGGAATGGAGTTGGCGGTGACGGGCGAGCCGACCGTGACCCAGGTGGTGTCGGCGATCGCGGGAGCGGCAAGGG
>JAFGQF010000016.1 GCA_016935775.1 Caldifarciminota bacterium | reverse complement strand
GGTGGTTTGGACTTACAGCGTCGGGTCCCAGATCGGCCGGGCGATCAAGTACCCGCGCGAGTTCACCGGGGTCAGCGAGAATGGCGAAGTGCGAATGACGAACGACGAATTGAGGATGCGGGCGGGACCGAACCCGTTCCGCAACTCGGCGCGGGTGCGCTGGACACTGGGTGCGGCCGGGACGGTGAAGCTGACCGTCCACGACGCGGCCGGCCGCCTTGTCGCGACCCTGGCGGACGGCCGGTTCGATGCCGGCAGCCACGAGGCGCGGCTCGACCCGGGCGCGGCGATGCCCGCCGGGGTGTACTTCTGCCGGCTGGTGACCGCAACTGCCGGCGAGCGCCGGGTTGAGACGCTCGCGCTGGTGAAGGAGTAACGGGATGAAACCGATCGTCGCCGCGGTCCTCGCGCTGTGCGCGCTCGGGGCGGGCCAGGTCTACGACGGGCTGGTCATCTACAACCCGGTGTACAGCCAGACCGTGTCGCTCATCGACACCGGCGGTCAGACCGTGAACTCCTGGCGCTGCGCGAGCACGCCGGGGTACACGGTCTACCTGATGCCGGACTCGACCATCTGGCGCCCGGGCGCTTACTCGCGGGCGGTGATGCGCGGCGGGGTCTTCGGCGGGCTGATCGAGCAGTACGACTGGGACGGCAACGTGGTCCGGAGTTTCCTCTGGTCCGACTCGAACCACCAGCAGCACCACGACATCCACCCGATGCCGAACGGCAATATCCTGCTGCTGGCCTGGGCGCGCAAGACCCGGGCCGAGGCGCAGGCGATGGGCCGGGTGAGCATCACGGGCGAGATGTGGCCCGAGGAGATAATCGAGTACGACCCGGACGCGGACTCGGCGGTCTGGGAGTGGCGGGCCTGGGACCACCTGATCCAGGACGTTGATTCCACCAAGCCCAACTACGGCGCGGTGCGCGACCACCCGGAGCTCCTCGACATCAACCTCGGAACGCTCTTCATGTACGGCGACTGGATTCACGCCAACATCGTCGAGTACCACGAACGGCGCGACGAGATCGTATTCAGCTCGCACTTCCTGAACGAGCTCTACGTCATCGACCACTCGACGACCACCGAGGAGGCCCGGGGCCGCACCGGCGGCCGGCACGGCAAGGGCGGCGACATCATTTACCGCTGGGGCAACCCGCAGAACTACGGCCGGGGCACGCCGGACGACCAGCACTTCTTCGTTGTCCACGGCGCCAACTGGATACCCGGGGGGTTCATCGGCGCGGGCAACATCCTGGTCTTCAACAACGGCGACCGGCCCGGCAGCCAGAACGACTACTCGTCGGTCGAGGAAATCACCCCGCCGCTCGACTCGCTGGACCACTACCGGCGCCACCCGGATTCGGCCTTCGGGCCGGCCGCGCCGGGCTGGACCTACGAGGCCCCGGGATTCTACTCCGGCCACATGTCGGGCGCCTACCGGCTGGCCAACGGCAACACCTTCATCACCGAGGCGGTGAGCGGCCGGCTGAGCGAGGTGAACTATGACAAGCAGGTCGTCTGGCAGCGGCAGACGAGCGCGTGGAACGGCCGGGCCATCAAGTACCCGCGCGACTTCACCGGGGTCGGTGAGAATGGCGAAGTGCGAATGACGAACGACGAATTGGGGATGCGGGCCGGGCCGAACCCGTTCCGCAACTCGGCGCGGGTGCGCTGGACGCTGGGCGGCGCGGCGCGGGTCGAGCTGGCGGTGTTCGACTGCGCGGGCCGGAAGACGGCGGTCCCGGCGCGCGGCCGGTTTGAGGCCGGCAGCCACGAGGCCCGGTTCGGCGAAGAGTCGCTTGCCGCCGGGGTCTACCTCGCGCGGCTGACAGTTGATTCCGGAAGCGGACCGCGGGTCGAGACCCGGGTCCTGGTCAAGGAGTGACGATGAGACTGATCATCCTGGCGGCAACCGCGGCGTTGGTCCTGGCCGCACCGGCCCAGACCTGGGTGGCGCGCTACGACGGGACCGGCGACGAGGACGCGACGTGGGGCATCGCGTCCGACGGCGCGGGCAACGTGTTCGTGACCGGCGCGAGCTGGAGCGCGGGCACTTCCTACGACTTCGCCACGGTCGGCTACAACAGCTCGGGCGAGACGCTCTGGGTGCGGAGATTCGACGGCGCGGAGAGCGGCGTGGACGAGGCGCGGGCGGTCGCCGCCGCGCCCGGCCGGGCAGTCGTCACCGGCGGCTCGGCCGACACCAGCCTGTTCTCGGACATCCTGACCGTGGCCTACGACGGCGCGGGCGACACGCTCTGGACCGCGACCTTTGCCGGCCCGGCCGGCCGCAACGACCAGGGCCTGGCCGCGGCGCTGGACGGGGCGGGCAACGTCTACGTCACCGGCTACGCCACGTTCGACACCTCGGGCTGGGACTACGCGACCATCAAGTACGACGCCGGGGGCAACCGGCAGTGGGTCGGCCGCTACACCACCGAGTTCGAGGACTTCGCCTCCGACATCGCGCTCGACGCGGCGGGCAACGTCTACGTCACCGGCAGCACCGGCAACCCCTACCTGCTGACGTGGGACTACGCCACGGTGAAGTACGACTCCGCCGGGGTCGAGCAGTGGACCGCGCGCTACGACGGGCCGGGCATCGAGGACGACGAGCCGGCCGGCCTGGTCGTGGACGATGCGGGCAACGTCTACGTCACCGGCGGCAGCCTCGGGGTCGGGACGAACATGGACTTCGCCACCGTCAAGTACGACGCGGGCGGCGAGACGCTCTGGGTGCGCAGGCTCGAAGGGCCGGCCGGCGGGGCGGACGAGGCGACCGGCGTCGCGCTCGCGCCCTCGGGCAATATCGTCGTCACCGGTTTCAGCGAGGGCGACGGCACGAGCACCGACTTCCTGACGGTCAGCTACAGCCCGGCCGGGACCGAGCTCTGGACCGCGCGCTACGACGGGCCGGACCACGACTTCGACGAGGCGCGGGCGGTGGCGGTGGACGCGGCCGGCAATGCCTATGTCACCGGGGTGAGCTGGGGCGACCGCTACGACTACCTGACCGTGAAGTACGACAGCGAGGGCCGCGAGCAGTGGGTCGAGCGCTATGACGGCCCGGACGACGGGTTCGACGAGCCGGTCGGCGTCGCGCTCGACGGCGCGGCCGGGGTCTGCGTCGCGGGCCGCTCGGACGGGGTCGGCACCGGGGTGGACTTCGCCACCTGCCGCTATCTGGCGACGGGAATCGAGGAGAAGGCTGAAGGCGGATTCCCAAGGCTGAAGGATGAAGGCGGAAGGATGAACCAGACCGTGGTCCGGGGGACGCTGTTCTGGAGTGCAACGACTCCGTCGTTGCGCAATGGCGGAGACATTGCACTCCACAGTCCGGACGGACGCCGGGTGATGAACCTCGCGCCGGGCGCGAACGACGTGTC
>JAFGQF010000109.1 GCA_016935775.1 Caldifarciminota bacterium | reverse complement strand
TACTTCGAGAAACTGCTGAGCGAGCCGTGAGGAGCGCGTTGCTGCTGCTGGCCCTGGCCGCGGTCGCGGCGGCCCAGTCGGTCGGTGTCGGCCGGATGCTCGAGCAGTCGGGCCAATTTGACCGGGCGCTGGAGGAGTACCGGCTGGCGCTCGAGGTGCGACCGGATGACGCCGGGGCTTACGAGGGCTTCCTGCGAGTGAGCCTGGCGGTCGGCCGGGCCGACTCACTGGTCGTCCTGAGCGGGCGGCTGGCCACCCGGTTCCCGAACGACAGCCGCTACGCGCTCGGCCGTGCCGAGGGCCTGCTGGCGCTGAAGCGCGTCCGGGAAGCGGTCGAGCTGCTGAACCAGGTTGCTGCGCGCTGGCCCAACCAGGTTGTCGCGGCGGTGGACCTGCTGGAGCGCGCGGGCGCGCTGGCCGAGGCGGTCGAGCTGGCGCGGGCCGAGCGTGACCGGTCTCGCGACCGTTGGTACTGGACCAGTCGGCTCGCGGACCTGTACGAGCGCGCGGGCCGCAGGCCGGAAGCGGCGCGCGAGCTGGCAGTGCTGGTGAACCTGCGGCCCGAGGCGCACCGCGAGTTGCTGCCCCGGTTCCGCGAGCTCGCGACACGGGTTGACCGCCGGCGGCTGCTGGCGGTGGTCCGCGAGGTCGAGGACCAATGGGCCCGGGCCCGGGTCGAGGCCGAGGTGTTGCTGGCGACCGGGCGCGAGGCCGAGGCGCTGGCCGCTGTCCGGTCGGTGATGGACCGGGACGGCCTCTACGGTTTCGGGCACGAGGCCGAGGATGGGGGGGCGTTCAACGCGGCGCTGGCGGTGTACCAGGAACTCGGGCTCGTGTCAGAGCAGGCCCGCGTTCTGCGCAAGCTGGGCCGGACCCGCGAGGCGCGGGCCGCGCTGGAGAAGTCCGACAGCCCGGAGGCGCGGTTCGAGCTGGCCCAGTTGCTGAGGCTGGAAGAGCGCGACCAGCCGGCGGCAATCCGCGCGTACCGCCAGGTCCTGGAACGTCGGCCGCGCGACGACAACGCCCGCTACGGACTGGCGGCATCACTGGCCGCCACCGGCGACCTGGCCGGCGCACTGGCGGTGCTGGCCGAGGTGCGTAACCCCGCCGATTCGGTGCGGCTGCTCGACGCCCGGGTACTGTTCTACGCGGGCGAGTTCGATTCCTGCCGAGCTCGGGCAATGCAACTGGCGTCGAAGTCACCCTCAAGCCCGCTGGTGAACGACGCACTGGAGCTGGTGCTGCTAAGCCGTGCTGGTGAGCGGGCCGGCGGGCTGGCGCGGGCGATGATGGCACTCGAGGCCGGCCGACACGACTCGGCATTGGCGATTGCCCGGCGTTTGGAACAGGGGCGGGACGATGCTGCCGAGAACGCCTGGTTCGTCGCCGCCGAGGCGCTGGCCGACGCCGGGCAGGCGCGGCAGGCGCTGGACGAGCTCGACCGTTTCGTCGAACAGTACCCGCAGAGCCGGCGTCGGGCGCGAGCGCGGTTTGTCCAGGCTTCGGTGCTGCGCGACCGGGTCGGCGACGAGAACAAGTACCGCGAGGTGCTGGAACGGCTCATCGTCGAGGACCCGTCCTCAAGCTACGCTGCGGTCGCCCGCGCGCTGCTCGACGAGGCCAGCCGGCCGGTCGACCCGGGCGACATCCGCTAGCGGGTGGAATCGCCCGGCCGTACGTCTATAATCCACCCAACCTGGAGGAGAATTGAAGAGCCTTGTCGTCCTTGCCTGCCTGTTGTTTGCCGCCGCCGCACCGGCCCAGTATTCACGCGAGTTCCAGAGCCCGAACCTGGGCACCGGCGCATACGGCGGGAGCTATGGCTACGACCTCGATGGCGACGGCGCGCCCAACCTCTGGACGAGGTCGAGCACGGGTCAGGTCGTTGTCTATAACTCGTCGTTCAGCCCCTGGTGGACGGTGACTTTCCCGGGCTACGAGTACGGCTACCTGGCGACGCCGCGGGACATCGACGGCGATGGGCTGGTGGTGCCGGTGAACATGGACGGCGACCCGGCCGGCGAAGTGGTGTTCAGCGGGGCCCTTTACGCGACCGACGGCTACAGCGGGAAGGTCCGGGTCTATGACGCGGCCTCGCGCCAGCTCGAATGGGAGAGCCCGGCGTTGGACGGTTTCACCGGGTACTCGTACCTTGAGGACGTGGATGGAGACGGCAAGCACGAGGTGATTATCACCCGGACCGACTACACCAGCGGCTGGGGCTATATCGAGGTCTACGGCTACGTTGGCGCCGGGCTGGACGGCAGCCCGGCGTACGGGCTGCAGAACCGGCAGGCCGTGGCCGAGCCTTCGGTGTTCGATGAACACACCCGTGTCCGGTTCACGCTGGCCGCCCCGGCGCGAACCCGGCTCGTGGTGCTCGACCGGGCCGGCCGGCTGGCCCGCGAGTTGCTCGAAGCCCGCCTGCCGGCGGGCGAGTACTCGGTGAACTGGGACGGGCGCGATGACTCCGGGAAGGATCTTGCCGCCGGGGTGTACCTGTTCCGGCTGGAGCGGGACGACGCCGTGGATACGGGCCGGCTCGTGCTGGCGCGCTAGGGCGTTTGACTTGGCACCGGGTTCGATTACATTAGGCGGCGGTCGGCAGTTGCGCATCGTTGTTCTTTCGACAGCCCGGCGTGTGTCGGAGGGCTAGCCTAACTGGCAAGGCAGCGGACTTGAAATCCGCCGACCCAGCGATGGGTCTTGGGGGTTCAAATCCCTCGCCCTCC
>JAFGQF010000108.1 GCA_016935775.1 Caldifarciminota bacterium | reverse complement strand
TCGGCCGCGAACACGAAGCCGCCGGAACCGGCCGCGTTGCGGGCGTAAGGGATGTCGCCGGTCGCGACCAGCTTCGGGTCGCCCGGTTCGGCGATCGAGACCACCGCCAGCCCGCCGTCGCCGCACCCGACGTAGAGCAGGGTGTCGTCAACCGTCAGCCGGTTGGCATACCCGGGCAGTTCGAGCCGCCCGGCCGCGAGCGCCGGGTTGGCCGGGTCCGTGACATCGGCCCAGCGCAGACCGTCGCGGCCGTCGCAGACGTAAAGCCAGTTGCCGCTCGCGGCCACCGCCCGGGCGTTCGAGGGCGTGTCGAAGCTGCCGAGCGGGACCGGCGGCAGGGTCGCCGTGTTCCATATCGCCACCCCGAGCTGCTCGAGCGCGAGGAAGCAGAGCGTGTCCTGCACGCAGATTCCGCGCAGGCCGCGCGGGTAGCGGTACTGGAACGCGAGGTTCGGGTAGCGAGCGTCGGCCAACTCGACCACCAGGAACTGGGCGTCGGCCGCGATGTAGACGAAGCTGTCCCGGGACGCGACCGCGAACCCGTAACCGGGCTGGGGATACTCGAGCTCGCTGACAACCACCAGGCTTTCCGGGTCACCAACCCGCGCCACCAGCAACTCCTTGTAACCGTAGGCGACGAACGCCAGGCTCTCGTCGGCGACCACGCCGTACGCCTCGTTGAGCGAGTCCATCACCGAGCCGAGCAGGACCGGGGCCAGCGGGTCGGCGATGTCGAAGACCGCCAGCCCGGCTTGGCCGTCGGCGATGTAGGCCCGGTCGCCCCGGACGAAGACATCCTGGGCATAGCCCGGGGTCGGCACCCTGGCGACCACCTCGTAGACCGCCGGCTCGGGCGCGGGCGCCGGCAGGTCGCAGGAGGCCAAAGTCGCCAGCAGCGCAGCCGCAATCGTCAGTGTCCGTATCATCTCTCCCCCGTGTCCGGTCTGAACACCGCGCCCAGGGTCAGCACCCCGCGCCGGTACTGCTTGATGTCCTCGACGGATTCAAGGTGCGGCGACGCCGCCTCGCGCCAGTCGAGCGCGTAGCCGAGCACCAGCCGGACGTTGTCGAACCGCCAGCCGGCCTCGACTTCGGCCTCGCTCACCAGGTCCACCCGGCCGGCGTGCGCCGGGTCGTTCTCCGCGTCCGCGGTCGTGTAGCCGCGCCGGTCGAAACCGTACCGGGCGGCGATTTCCAGCCGCGGCCAGCGCACGGGCCGGGTGCGCACCGACACCTGGAACCCGTGCTCGTCGTAGGAAATGTCCGGAACCGGGCCCCGGGCCCGCGCCAGCTTGAGCCGGTACCCGGCCGTGACGTCGAGCCCGCGCGCCACCTCGTAATCGAGGTCGAGCCGGCCTCGGTGTGCCCGGGTGTCGTAGTAGTCGAAAACCGGCAGGTAATCGTCGGCTTCCCAGCCGTACTCCGGGTTGACCGTCAGCCGGCCGAAACGCTGGCGCAGGCCGACCGTCGCCAGGTACTCGTTGAACCGGCACTCGCGATACTCGCTGCCCGCGTCCCGTGCCCGGTAGTGCCGGACGAGATAGCCGGGCATCCACAGGAGCCCGGCTTCGAGTCGGCCGCCGCGCCAGGTGCGCTGGACCAGTTCCAGCTTTCCCCAGCCGTGGCTCTTCGGCCAGTTCGACAGGTAGCCGTTCAGCCGGGTCCTGAGCCGGAGATGGCCCCAATGCCGGCCGCGCGCGTAGCGGTACTTTATCCCGGCCGCGGCCGAGAACCCGAGGTCGTCGGCCGAACGGAACGGGAACCTCGCCGGCTCGGTCCCGGACCGGAAGAGCGCCAGGTCGTCGGGCGAGTAGCGGAACAGGTTGTCGTCGTAGCTCGCCTCGAGCCGCGCGTACCAGTCGGTGCGCGACAGGGGCCGGACCAGCGGCTGGGCCGCGGCGGCCGCGACCAGCAACGCCAGCAGGCTACTCGTACTTCTCACCCGCCAGGGTCTCCACCCGGATGCCGCAGTCGCGGGCCAGGGTCCCGTGCAGCTCGACCCGCAACGCGTGCGAGCCGTCCGGCAGCCGGAAGCGCAGCGTCTTCTCGACCGACGGGACCAGGCCGCCGGCGTTCTCCCACGAAGCGACCTGGGACTTCGTCACCCGCAGGTTCTGGCCGACCAGCTCGTCGTCGCCGGCGAACACCGCCAGCCGGAAACTCTGGGCGCCGACCAGCTCGGGCCGGTAGTTCAGCCGCGCCCTGACCTTGACCCGGCACGGACCGGTGAGCCGGAATGTCGCCGGGTTGTCGGCCGCGAGCCGGCGAAAGGTCTCGCGCTGCCCGCCCTGGACCAGGACCAGTTCGTCCAGCCCGGGCAGGGCGGCTCCCTCCCACGGCCGCGGCGCCTGGAACTTGAACCTCACCCCGACCGTGTCAAGCGGCGCGCGGTTCAGCGCGAGCCGGTAGCGGTTTCGCCCCGGCGGCACCTGGACGTAGAACGAACGCCACTGGCCGACCGGCCGGCCGTTGCGCGCGTAACTCGAACTCGATTTGCCGGCTTCGAACTCCAGCACCCGCTCGGCGTCCTCCTGCCAGAGCGACAGCCCGTACCCGCGCCGGCCGGAAACGCCGTCCGGCCACCAGGCACGCGTGTACACCCTGACCCAGGCTGGACCCTCGACCTCGAACTCGAGGTCCCGGTCGTCGGTGACGAGGTGGTAGTCGAGTTCGACCCGGCGCACCACGCTGATCTCGGTCCGGCCCGCCGTTCCGACCACCTCGACCTCGGCCGCAACCGTCAGGGCAAAGACCGACAGGAGTAGCAGCGCAACGACTCGTCTCCGACTTCTGATTCCACCGTTCTGATCTCTGACTTCTGACTTCATCAGACGCTCTCCTCCTCCGGTCTTCCCTTCCGGTCCCCCAGGTACCACTCGACGTCGTAACGAACCACCAGCCAGAGCAGCGCGGCCAGCACCAGGGCGAGCAGCCCGGCGAGCAGGGCCGACTGGCGCCGCTCAAAGAAGAGCCGGCCCTTGCCGGTCTCGGGCAGGGGCACCGGCGCGACCGGCAGCCCGAAGTCCAGCGCGACCCGGGTCGGCTTGCCCAAGTGCAGTACCGGCACGCGCCGGGCCAGCAGCGCGGCAAGCGTCCCGGTCGAGTCCACCCGCGGCCCGGGCCGGGTGATGACCCGGGACGGCGGCCGGACGAGCGGGTCGCCGAGGTCGGCCGCAACCAGCCCGACCGAAACCAGCGCCCGGATGTCGCCGAGGAACTCGAGCCTTTGCGCGACAGCGGCCGCGAGGTCCGACGGAACCGCGAGCTCGACCCCGAGGCTGTCCGCGACCCGGGCAAGGTATTCCCGCGCCTCGGGCGCGAGCCCCATCCCGGCGTCGTCCTGGCCGCCGAGGGTCGCGAGCGCGGACCGGTAGCTCCATGTTCCCCGCTCGCGCAGTACCGCCTCGAGCTCCAGCCAGGTCAGGCCCGGGTGGTTCGCGCCCCACATCCCGGCGCTCTGGGCGGTGACGATGCGCGGCTCGGCGCCCAGGCTCGAAAGCGCGGCCAGCACGTGGACGTTCAGCGCCGGGTAGCTGCCGTCCCACGACACCCCGACCCGGTCCCCGCGTCGCACCCCGGCCCGCCTCAGCAGCTCGACCAGGGCGGCCGCGAAGTTCGGGTTGGTGGTGGTGAGCGCGTCCGACAGGTCGGACCGGCCCCAGGTTAGCTGGGAATACTGGACCCCGACCAGGCCGGTCGCGTTCGGGTCGTTGACCGTGTCCACCGGCACCTGGAGCCGCGCGCGGTAGTCGCGCAGCGTCGCGAGCGCCTGCCCGGCGAGCTGCGCGGCCTGCCGCTTCTCCTCGAACCAGCGCGCGCGCCGGGTCCGGGCCGAACGCGTCGCCGCGTAGAACATCGCCAGGCTGATGAGTGCCAGCACGACCATCACCCACGGGTGGACCTTGCCGTGCCGCCGGCGCATCAGAACGCCCCGCCCGAGATCGCGGTCACGGTCAGCCGCGTCAGAACCGCGGCCACCAGCATCGTCGCGACGGTCTGGACCACGCCCTGCCGGTGCATCCAGTAGGCCACCAGCCCGGGGATCACGTAGCCGACCACCCCGACGTCGAGCCGCCCCGCGCCGACCTCGAGCACCGGCGCGATCCGGGTCAGGTACCCGAGCAGGTAGCCGATCAGTATCGCCAGCACCAGCAGCCTGCGGCCGTAGACCAGCATCACTTTGCCCAGCAGTTGCAGCAGGCCGAAGGTTACGAGCGACACCAGCACGGTCATCACCACCCGCACCGGCTCGTGCAGGGTCAGGGCAAAGTAACCGGGCACGACGATGCCGCCCGCGGCCAGCCCGACCGTTTCGGTCAGGAAGAACGACGCCAGCATGCCGAGCCCGATGGTCTCAATGACCACTGCCGCTTGTCTCCCCGACAAACCGGTCGGTCAGTTCCCTGCCGTACCCGACCGTGTTGCCGCAGCAGAACAGCATCAGCGGTTTGCCGGTGCCGGCCAGTTCGAACACCCGCCCAACCACCCCGGCCACCGGCCGCTCGTCGCCCAGGTCGAGCACCCGGTCCGGGCTCACCCCGAGCCGGCGCAGACGCTGGATAAAGACCCGGGTCAGGCCGCCGGTGGCAATGTACCGTTCGGCCTCCCAGCCCGCGACCAGCTCGGCGAGCTGCCGCGACCGCTCCTGCCGGTCCGCCCGGCAGTTCACCAGCACCGCCCGCAGCGGGTAACGCGGGCTCACCAGCCGCCAGATCATCCCGATGGAGTCCGGGTCGTTGGCGGCCAAGGCGTTGACCAGCTCGATTCTCCGGCCGCCGCGCCCGAGCGAGTGGATGCGCAGCGCGCCCGAGTCGGGCAGGGTCCGCTTCATTCCGGCAAGCGCGGCGCCGCGTTCCACGCCCTGCCCGGCACAGACCGCCAGCGCCAGGGCGACGTTCTCGCGGTGCTCGACGTACCCGAACCCCTGCATCTCCTCGTCCGACACCGATGCCGGGTCGACGCGCACCACCTCGGACCCGGGCCGCGACAGTTCCTCGCGGAACCGCGGCTCGCCCGACCACACCCGGGCGGTTCGTGGCATCGCCGAACGGAAAGTGAGCGCGATGTCGCGCACGGTCGGACCCATCACGTCGAGGTGGTCGGCGCGCACGTTGGTCACCACGTAGTCGGTCGGCCGGACCAGCATCCGCGACTCGATGCGCTGGTACTGCGGGTCGAGCGACATGTTCTCGAAAACCAGCGCCCGCGCGCCCGCCTCCCGGGCCATCCGCACCATCCTGAGCTGCTCGGCGATGTTGGGCTTGCCCAGGCGTCGCACCGGCCGCTCGTCCGAGTCGCCGGTAATGAACCGGGGCAGGGTGCCGGTGGTCTTGGCCACGGCCGGGATGCCGCCGGCCCGAAGCCCGGCGGCAATCAACCGCGTCACCGAGGACTTGCCCCTCGTGCCGTTCACCTGAACCCGCACCGGGATGTCCCGCAGGTTGCGCCGGTGCAGCGCGTACTCGGCCACGCCGTACCCGGCGAACAACAGCAGCAACAGGAAAATGATAAGCATCAGGCGTGCCCGATGGTCATTATAGGACGCTGCCGGCCGGCATCAAAGCCCGGGCCGGCTAGTCCAGCCGCGTGGCCCTGGCCCGGCCCAGCCTGCGGCCCGCCGCGTCAACCAGATCGCAGAACCAGACCCCGGCCGCAAGCCGGGAACCGTCCAGCCGTACCGATTCCCGACCCGCGCAGTCCAGCATCACCGCGGTCCGCCCGGTCACGTCGGTCACCCGCAGCCGCGCGCCCCGAGGCGCAGCCACGCCGAAGCTCACCAGCGCCGACGCCCGGAACGCGCTCGGCCGGACGTCCAGGGAACGCTCCACCGGCGCCGGCCGCTCCGCGGCCAGGCCGGTCTGGAAGACGACGCGGATATCACCCTCGTACGGCAACAGGTTCTGCCCCACCACCACCAGGCTCATCAGGCCGGTATCGGCCGGGCTGACGGTCAGGTTTGCCGCGCCTGCGGCGTCGGTCGAGTCCACCGCCCAGACGGTCGAGTCCATCGAAACGCACACCCGGGCGTCCGGCACCGGCACGCCGCCGGAAATCACGGTTACCTCAAGCTGCTGCGACCCGGGCAGGACTTCCAGCGGGTGCGAAACGTCGAGCCGGCGCGGAGTCGCGGTCCAGAGTCGCAGAGCCGGGTCACCGAACAGATTGAGACCCCGGTAGTCCTCGTCGTCGGACGGGAACTCGACGATGAGTTGCTCCTTGGCCCGCAGCAGTGCGTCGCCCAGAACGTACCGGTTCTCGTCGAACAGCCCGGTCGCGAAACCACGCGCCACCGCGCCCCGTTCAGCCGCGACGTGCGATGCCGAGTGGGTATTACCCCAGAATGCTACCGCGCCCCGCATCGTCGAGTTCCAGCCCGCCTTCACCCACGCTTGGCCCACCATTGAGTCGTTGGTATAGGGACTCAAGGACATCGTCTCACAGGTAATGGACAGGATGACCGGCAGCTCGCCGCCGTTGGCGAGCGTGCCCGGGTTGATATTGAAGGGCTCGCGCCAGTT
>JAFGQF010000107.1 GCA_016935775.1 Caldifarciminota bacterium | reverse complement strand
GCCGTGCCGTGCGCCGTGGCGGTCGTCGGCCTGGCCGCGGTTGCGGGCGCGTTGCCAGCGGCCGCGCTGGCCGCCCTGGCACTGTGCCCCCTGGTCTTCGGCCTGCTTTCGCCGGGCCGCGACGCGCGTGACGAACTGGAACAGCAGGCCGCGTTCGAGGAGGCGGAACGCCGCCGCGCCGAGGCCCGGGCCGCCGCGGTGTTCGAGGGATTCGTCGATTCATCGCCGGTGGCAATCGAGCTGTTCGACGTCAAGGGCAACCCGGTGAAATCCAACCGCGCCGCCGAGCGGCTGCTGGGCAAGGTCCCGCCGCCCGGGCTGTCGCTCTTCAGCGAGGCCGGGCTCAGGCGGGCCGGTCTCCTGGAGCCGCAGCTCAAGCGGGTGCTGGCCGGGAACCGCGTCGAGACCCCGCCGACCTGGTATGACCCGACCGAGATCGGCCTGCCCGGTGCGCCCGGCCGGCGGGTGTGCTTCCGGGCCACGGTCTTCCCGCTGTTCGAAGCCGAGGGCAACATCGGCCGCATTGCGGTGATGCACGAGGACGTCACCGAACTGAAGGAACTCGAAGAACGGTGCCGCACCGCCGTGCCGGCCGCCGCCCCGGCGACCGAAACGTCCGACCCCGCCCCGGCGACGGACATCCGCGACCTGGAGTTCCGCCGGCGCAAGGTGGAACAGGCGCTGCGCGAGTCCGAGGAACGTTTCCGCTCGTTCGTCGAGCGCGCCCGGGGCTACGCGGTGGTGCGCCGGGACGAAAACGGCAAGGTCCTCGCCGCCAGCCCGGCCATCGAGGAGATATGGGGCATCTCGGCGAACACCATCGTCGCCGACTCGTCGGCGTGGTTCGCCCAGGTTCACCCCGACGACTCGGAGCGCGTCCGCGGGGTCGAGGCCGAGGCCCGGCGCCGCGACAGCTACCCGGACGACTACCGGTTCCGGGTGAACAATCTCCGCACCGGCAAGGTGCACTGGGTGGAAGTCCGCGGCACGGTGAACCCGGCACTGGGCCGGCGGAGTTTCGACGCCGTGGTGCTCGACGTGACCCGGCTGGTGGAAGTCGAGGCGCTGCTGGCGGACCGGGACGCCGCGCTCGCCGGGCTGTGCGCCAGCCCGGTGGAGGCCATAATCCGGCTGAACAGCGAGCTGATGGTGACAAGCTGGAGCCCGGGCGCCGAACCGGTTACCGGGTTCTCGGCCGACCACGCGGTCGGCAAGCCGATTACCGGGCTCTATCCCGACTTCGAGGCGGCCGGTTTCCTGCCGGCGCTCAAGCGGGCCCGGGTTGAAGACCGGCCGCAAATCCACGAGGCCTTCTACCAGGACGGCCGCGAGCAACACGCCGGCTGGTTCCAAATTGCTTTTTACCCGCTCCCTACGGGCGTGATACTGCTGGTCCGGAACGTGTCCGACCGGCACCGGGCCGAGCTGGCGTTGCGCGAGGCCGAACTGCGACTGTCCGGCCTGCTTTCGTCGCCGGGCCTGGCAGTGTCGCTGAAGGACACCGCGCTGAAGTACCTGCTGGTGAACCCGGCCGCGCAGCAGTCGCTGGGCGCGAGTTCGGAGCAGTCCTGCCTCGGCCGGACCGACCGCGACCTGCTGAAGAAGGCGGTCGCCGAACTGCTCTCCGACCACGACAAGCGGGTGCTCGATACCGGCGAGCCCGCCCGGCTGGAACTCGCCCTGCCCGACGCCATCAGCAAGGCCGCGGCCTGGTACCGGATGGACAAGAGCCTGCTGCGTCGCGCCGACAACTCACCGGCCGCAATCCTGACCGTGGCGACCGACATCAGCCGCCAGGTCCTCGCCCAGCAGGAGCTGGCCCGACGCCGGGTTTTCCTCGAGAAGCTGGCGGCCGAGCAGGCCGACGTCCTCAAGCGGGTCGAGGACGAACTCGGGCGCTGGCGCTAGGCCACGCTCAGCCGCCGCCGCGCGTCCAACCGGCGTGGCTTCCTTGACACTCCTCGACACCACCGATAGAATCCAGCCCACTGATTTAGCCAACAGGAGGTTCAATGCCGGTACCTAAGAGGCGACATTCGAAGGAGCGCGGCCGCAAGCGCCGGACGCACTGGAAGTTAACCGCGCCGACAGTGGTCGAATGCCCGCACTGTCACGACCCGAAGCTGCCGCACCGCGTCTGCCCGCACTGCGGCTACTACGCGGGCCGCGAGGTGATCTTCGTCAGCAAGGACAAAGAGAAGACCCGGTGAGGGTCGCGCTCGACGCGATGGGCTCGGACTCGGCCCCCCGGGCCGAGCTCGAGGGCGTCGCGCAGGCGCTGGAGGCCGATGATTCGCTCGAGGTAACCCTGGTCGGCCGCGAGGACATCGCGCCGGAGAGCGCCGGGCCGTTCGGCGGCCGACTGGAGTTCGTGCCCGCGGCCGACGTGGTCGGCATGCACGAGTCCCCGACCGACGCGCTCAAGCGCAAGAGCGGTTCTTCCATCGCGGCGGCAATGCGGCTGCTGGCCGAGGGCCGCGCCGACGCGGTGGTCAGCGCCGGCAACACCGGCGCCGTGATGGCCTTCGCCGTGACCACCATCGGCGTCGTCGCGGGCGTGCACCGGCCGACGCTCGGCATCCTGTTCCCGAACATCCGCGGCAGCACGCTGGTCCTCGACGTTGGCGCGAACGTGGACTGCAAACCGCGCCAGCTTTTCCAGTTCGGACTGATGGGCGCGACCGCGGCGAGCCACCTGTTCCACAAGGCCAACCCCACGGTCGGGCTCCTGAACATCGGCCGCGAGGACGCCAAGGGCAACGAGCTCACCCTCGCCGCCCACGGCCTGCTCAAGTCCAGCGCGCTCAACTTCGTCGGCAACGTCGAGGGCAACGACATCCTGAAAGGCACGGTGGACGTGGCGGTGTGCGACGGGTTCGTCGGCAACGTGCTGCTGAAGTACGCCGAGGGGCTGGCCGAGGTGGTCGCCGGGATGCTGGACGGCTACCTCGAGTCCGAATCCAAGTACCGGCTGAGGCGCTGGCTGTCCAAGCCGGTGCTGCACGAGTTCATCGGCCGGATGGACTACCAGGAACACGGCGGCGCGCTGATGCTCGGGGTGAAAGGGCCGGTGGTGGTCGCCCACGGCCGCTCGACCGCCCGGGCCATCAAGAACGCCCTGCGCACCGCCTGCCAGGCCGCCCGCGACAACCTTGCGGGTCACATCGCGCGCCGCTTCACGGCGCTCGCCGAGGCCGAGGAATGAAACTCCCCTTCCGCTCCTTGCCCTTCCTTATCCTCATCTTCTTCCTCCTTCTCGCCTGCAACACCCTGCCGGTCGGCTCGGACCAGTTACGCGGCGTGCCGGCGGTGGACAGCCTGGCGCTTGAACCCGGCACGGTTGACGGGTATTCCAAGTACGTCCCGCTCGGCTCGGCCGACACGATGTTCCTGGGCGAGGACGACGAGTACCAGTCCCGCCTGCTGCTGAAGTTCTGGTCCGACCCGCGGCCCGACAGCGCGCTCGACAGCGTTTCCGCCGCCCGGCTGATCCTGTTCCCGGCCGACTCGACGCCGATGCGCTTCGTCTGCCGTCCCTGCTCGGCCGACTGGAACTCGAACGCGGTCACCTGGCGGATGCGCGACTCGGTCACCGGCTGGCTGCCGCCCGGCGGCGAGTACTGGGACATCGAGCTGGGCCGGGGCAGCTTCGCCGGCGAGAGCGTGGTCGTCGACCTGGACCTTGACCGGCTCGAACTGCTGGTCCGGCGCAGCCACGGCATCATCGTCTTCCCCGAGGACACCGGTTTCTGCCCGGTCCTCTCGCTGTTCTCGACCGCCACCGCGCCCCGGCTGGAGCTGGTCTGGGGCGCGGATGCCGACACCACCCGCAGTTACACCGCGCTCGAGGACGCCCACATCGTGGACACGCTCGACACCGGCACCGGGACGGGCTGGGTCGGCGTCGGCTCAGGGGTCGCCTACCG
>JAFGQF010000106.1 GCA_016935775.1 Caldifarciminota bacterium | reverse complement strand
TTCAACGCGATGGTCTCGGCCACCGGCATCGAGGAGTGGATTGGCCCGGCCCCGGTGCCGATGCCGGTCCGGATTGACGTCAACCCCAACCCGCTCGGCACGACCGCCCGCCTGCGGCTGGTCAACCCGCGCGGCAGCGAGACCGCGGTCGAACTCTACGACGCTACCGGCAGCATCGTCCGGACGCTCGAACTGCGCAACGGCGCGGCGGTCCTGGACGGCCGGCGCCTGGCGGACGGCATCTACTTTGCCCGTGTCGCCGGCTCTGAGTCACCGGTCGCCAAGGTCGTCGTTTCGCACTAGCCGGCAGACGGTAATGAAAGAGGCGGGGCCTTCGGGCCCCGCCTCGCTTTTGACTTCGTTCCTTCCCCTTCTTCCCCTTCCCTCCTTGCCCTTCCTCTAAAGCTCCTGCCAGTTGAACGAGTTCAGCAGCAGCGGGTCGATGTGGTGATTGACGAACGCCAGCACCAGGCCGAGCTGCCCCGGGCTCAGCTCGCGGCCGGCGACCTCCTCCGACCGGCCGTGCAGCAGCTCGGCCAGCTCGGCCACCTCGGCGGGCGAAAGCCGGGCCGATGCGCCTTCGCCCGAACACCCCGGGCAAAGCGCGCCGCCGTGCACCGGGTCGAACCGCCACGCCTCGCCCGGCTCGGCCCGGTCCACCGGCAGGCGGCAGCGCAGGCACCGCCTCAGCTCGGGCCGGAACCCGAGGAAGCTCGCCGCCTTAAGCAGGAACGAACCGACCAGCCCGCGCGGCGACCCGGTCGCGGACTCGAGCCGGTCCAGGTAGGCATTGGCCAGCCGGTAGAGCGGCGGGTTGGCGTCGTGGGGCCGGCCGGTGCGCAAGAGGAACTCGGTCACCTGCTGGGCCGCGAGGAACCGGGCCGGCTCGGCCGCCAGCCCGCGCCGCGCGCACACCAGCTCGGCGTCGGTCAGGGTGTACACCTGCCGCGCCTCGTGCCAGAAGTAGATGATGTTGCTGGTGGCGAACTGGTCGAGCGCGGCCCCGAACCGGCTCTTCAGCCGGCGCGCCCCGCGTGCGTTCAGTACCAGCCGCCCGTCGTCCGGGGTGAGAAAGAACGCCAGCTTGCTCGACTCCCGGTGCGGCCGCGCCAGCAGGCACAGCGCCTCGGTTCTGATTATCCGACGCATCGGCAGGAAGGGTTCAAGGGGCCAGGGGTTGACGAAGGACGTCGATGGCGGGGACTGCCGTCATGTCGGGTAGCCATTCCAGGGCCCAGGGTCCTCACTCGAACCCTTGGACCCTCGAATCCTCGAACCCTCTCCGCTCAGTCCTCGCTCCGTATCTCCCCCACCAGCTCCTCGAGGATGTCCTCGAGCGTAACGATGCCCTCGGTCCTGCCCTCGGCGTCCACCACCACCGCGATGTGGCCGCCAACCCGCTGCATCCGGTTCAGCACCTCGATTGCCCGCGCCTCCTCGCTCACCCGCTCGATGCGCCGCACCGGCGGCGGGCCGCCGCCGAGAAGGTCCTTGGCCAGCACCACGCCGACGATATTTGTCCGCTCGCCCCGGTACACCGGGATGCGCGAGAACCCGTGCTCTCGGACCACCGCCCGGACATCGTCCGGCCCCGCGCCCTCGGGCACCGACCTCACCCGCTCGAGCGGAATCGCCGCCTCGGCCAGCTTCATCCCGGACAGCCGGAAAAGCCGGCTGACCAGGGCCGATATCGCCGGGCCCCGGTGGGGTTCGTTTTCCGGCCCGTTCAGCCGCTCGCGCTGGCGGATGGCGGCCAGGAAATCCTGCCGGGTGAGCGACAGCCGCGCCCGGGTCCGGGCGAACGGCGTCGCGAACACCCGCGCCACCCCGGCCAGCAGCAGCACCGCGGGCGAAAACAGCCCGAGGCTCGCGGCCAGCGGCAGCGCGGCGCGGGAAAGCCACCGGTTCGGGCTCGCCTGGGCCAGCGCCTTGGGCAGGTACTCGCCCGCAACCAGCGTCACCGCGGTGACGACAACCACCGCGACCCCGGTCCAGGCCGCGCCGAACGTCTCGACCGTGAAATCCGACACCAGCATCGCCGCGAACACGTTGACGAGGTTGTTGCCGACCAGCACCGCGATGACCACGGGCTCGCGCCGGTCGAGCAGCCACAGCGCCAGCCCGGTCCCGCCGACCCGGCGCCGCTGCCAGTCGGTCAGCCTTATCCAGTGTGCCCGGTAAAGCGCGGTCTCCGAGCCCGAGTAGAAACCGGACAGCAAAACCAGGACCAGCGCGGCCGCGAGCTGCATCACCGGCGCCGCCGCTTCCGGGTCGCTGCGGGCGCCCGCCGAACCAGCGCCTTCTCGAGCGCGTTCTGCGCCACCTCGCGCACCACCACCTCGACCCCGTCAATCCGCACGGTGTCGCCCGGTTCGGGCAACCGGCCCAGTTGCTCGAGCACGAAACCGGCCAGCCGCTCTTCCTCGACGTCGCCGAACACGCCGTCAAACAGCCGGTCCAGGGTCGCGATGTCAATCTCGCCGTCAACCAGGTAACTGCCCTCGCCGACCTTCACCCAGGGCGTCTCCTCAACGGCATCGTCGTACTCGTCGGCGATTTCGCCGAATATCGCCTCGAGCGCGTCCTCGAGCGTCACCAGGCCGGCGGTCTGGCCGAACTCGTCCACCACCACCGCGATGTGGCAGCCCTTCTTGCGCAGTTCGTCCAGGAGCGACGGCAGCCGCTTCGACTCGGGCACGAAGAATGCCGGCCGCACCAGCCCGGCCACCGGCGCGTCCGGGTCCGCGGCCAGCAGTTCCTTGGCGTAGACCACGCCAATGACGCTGTCCACCGAGCCGTCGTAGACCGGCAGCCGGGACCGCCCTTCCTCGCGGCAGACCTGGACCGCCCGCCGCACCGGCGTGCCCTTCTCGAGCCCGACGATGTCAATCCGCGGGGTCATAACCTCGGAAACGGTCCGCTCATCCAGCCCGACCAGGTTCCAGAGAATCTCCTGCTCGCGCTCGGTGATCACCCCGCGTTCGCGGCCGACGCGGATCATCGTCTGCAATTCCTCCCCGGACAGGTGCTCGTCCTCGCCCCGGCGCCGCGCCCAGGCCGCACCCAGCCGCTGGAGCAGGAACGAGAACGGGCGCAGGACGAACCCGGCCAGCCGTACCAGCGGCGCGGTCATCCGCGCGTACCGCTCCGGTCCGTGGGTTGCCAGCACCTTCGGCGTCACCTCGCCGAACACCAGCAGCAGCCCGGTCAGCGCCAGCCCGCCCAGCCCGATGTAGACCGCCGGGCTGCGGCCGGTGGCCGCTGTCCAGTTGACGATTGCCAGCGTAAACAGCGCCGACGCGCTGACGTTCACCAGCAGGTTGGCGAGCAGGATGGTACCCAGCAGCCGCGCCGGCCGGGAAAGCAGCCGGTCCACTGTTTGGGCCAGCCGCGGGTCGCTCTCGCGCAGCCGCTCGCGCCGCGCCGGCCCGAGCGAGAAGAGCGCGGTCTCCGCGCCCGAGAACGCGGCCGACAGCGCCAGCAGCGGCGCCATCGCCGCCAGGTACCAGGTGTAGCTCACGGGGAAACGAAATCAGAAGTCAGAACAGTGAAGTGAAAAGTCGGGCCCGGGCTTGAACGGTTCTGCTCCGCGGCTCTGACTTCAGCGTTCTGCATTCTGACTTCTGACTTCACAGGTACCTGTCGTATTCGGTCTCCATCTCCTCGTGGTTCAGCCCGAGCAGGTGCAGTATCCCGTGCAGCGCCAGCCGCTTCACCTCGGCCTGGAAGCCGTGGCCCGCTTCGCGCCCCTGCTCCCGGGCCCGGCCGCGGGCGACGTACACCTCGCCCAACAGCCGCGTTTTCGCTCCCGGCTCGCGCGCGTCCAGCTCGAACGACAGCACGTCGGTCGCCCGGTCTCGGCCCCGCCACTCCCGGTTCAGCTCCCGCATCCGCGCGTCCGAGACCAGCACCACGTTAACGGTCGTGTCCGGCAGCCCCCGGTCGCGGCCGAGCGCCCTTGCCAGCGCCGCGAGGTCCCGCCGCACCCGGCGGTCCTCGGTATTCAGGACCTCGATTCTCACGCGGTTCCTCCGGGTCGCCCCGCCGCGCCGTTGCCGTAGGCCGCGATTATCCGCGACACCAGCGGCGGCCGCACTACGTCCCGCTCGTCAAACCGGCAGATGCTGATGCCCCGCACCCCGGCCAGCCGCAGCTCGGCCTCCACCAGCCCGGAAGCCGACGGGTTGGCCAGGTCAATCTGGGTCACGTCGCCGGTGACGATGGCGCGCGAGTTCCAGCCCAGCCGGGTCAGGAACATCCGCATCTGGGTCGAGGTCGTGTTCTGGGCCTCGTCGAGGATGAT
>JAFGQF010000105.1 GCA_016935775.1 Caldifarciminota bacterium | reverse complement strand
CAGGCTGCTGAGCAACCGGCTGAGCTTGACGACGTGGGTCTTCTCCTCGGCGACGAGGGCGCGGACCGCGGCCCGGTTCTGTTCGGCGACCAGGTCGAACAGCTCGGTGTAGAACAGCAGGGTTTCCTTCTCGAACCCGATGGCGTGTTCGAGCGCCGCGCGCGGGGTGGTGGCTTGCCGGGCAAGGGCGAGCGCCTTGTCTCCGTCAAGGAAGTAGCGCGAGCTGACGAGTGCGTTGATGTACGGGACTACCTCGTCCCACTTGTAGGGCATCTCTTCGGGCCGCTCGGCAATTGTGCGGGCGATCTGCCGGAAGGTGGCGACGTGCTTGTCCTCCTCGGCGGCGAGGAAGCGGAAGAGACCCCGCAGTTCCTCGTGGTCGGTGTGGCCGGCAACCTCCTCGTAGAAGGCCTTGCCGCCGCGCTCGGTCTGAACCGCCATTTCCATCACTTCCGGGCCAGAGTACTTCAAAGACATTCGTCCTCCTGGTTTGTCCTGTCCAAATGACAGGATATTCCACGATTCCAGGCTGTCAATCGGCCTCGCTGGTGCTGGCAACCCCATCCGGCCCCGCCACCGTCCAACTCTTGATGACCGGTGAAGCCAGCTTGACTCCTCAGTGCCCTGCAATATCCTGATTATATGGCGCATGCGTATACCCCGGGTCTGAAGGTCACGGCCCGTACCGTTGTTCGCAAGGAAAGAAGATTGCCCCTGCCCGGCCAGACGATGGTCGGCAAGGACGCACGGGTGAAGGGCGACGACATAGTCGCCCGCACCGAGCTGCCGGGCAACGTCCAGACAATGAACGTCGGCGGCGTGCTGGGCGTACCGCCGGACGATGTCCCGGGCCTGATGCTGAAAACCGCCGGCGACCCGGTGGAGAAGGATGAGCCGATTGCCCGGTCCAAGGGCCTGTTCGGTCTGTTCAAGAGCGAGGTTAAGTCCCCGGTATCCGGCAGCATCGAGAGCGTGTCGCGGGTCACCGGCCAGGTGATTTTCCGCGAGCCGCCGCAGCCGGTGCAGGTGGACGCCTACATCGAGGGACGGGTAACAGAGATCCTCGAGAACGAGGGCGTGGTGGTTGAGACAGAAGCGAGCCTGGTTCAGGGCATCTTCGGGGTCGGTGGCGAAGTGCGGGGCGAAATCAAGCTCGTGACCGACGACCCGGGCGAGCCGCTGGAGGCGAAGCAGCTCACCGACGATTGCGCCGGGAAGATCGTGGTCGGCGGGTCGCTGATAACCCCCGGAGCAATCGAGCAGGCGCTGAAGGTCAAGGCCAGGGCGCTGGTCGCGGGTGGGGTCGAAGACGCGACGCTGAAGACCTTCCTAGGTTACGATATCGGCGTGGCCATCACCGGTTCGGAGCGCAAGGGTCTCACGCTGATCGTCACCGAGGGCTTCGGCCGGATGCGGATGGCCGACCGGACCTTCAAGCTGCTCAAGTCGCTCGAGGGCAGGACCGCATCGGCCAACGGCGCGACCCAGATAAGGGCCGGCGTCATCCGGCCCGAAATCGTCGTGCCCCACGCCGACGCCGCGACCGAAACCAAGTCGAGCGCGGTCGAGGGCGGACTCGAGCTGGGGATGGCGGTTCGGGTGATTCGCCAGCCAAACTTCGGGCGCATCGGCACGGTCACCGCCCTGCCGGTCGAACTCAGGCAGGTCGAGTCCGAGGCCAGGGCCCGGGTGCTGGAAGTCGAGCTGGAAGACAAGACACGGATGACGCTGCCGAGGGCGAATGTCGAGATTATCGAAGGCTAGCCAGGCGCTGCTCGCGCTACTCGTCGCTGCCCCGGCACCGGCGGGGATGAACTCGCTCAAGGTCATGCCCGGCCCGCGGGCCGCGGCGATGGGCGGTGCCGGGGTGACGCTGGACGGTCCGCAGGGGATGGCCTGGAACCCGGCGTCCGGCGCGGGCGTGGATGCCTTCGCCATCCAGGCCGGGTACAACCAGTGGCTGCTTGACAGCCACCAGGAGGCGATCAGTCTGGTCCGTAACCTCGGGTTTCTGAACATCGGCCTGGGCGTGACCGCATTCCACGCCGGCGCGTTCGAGTACCGTACCGAGGTGCCCACCGAGGAGCCGCTCGGGACCTTTCACCCGTCCGAATACGTGTTCCAGCTCAACCTGTCGCGGCGGTTCGGCATCGTTGACGCCGGGCTCTCGGGCCGTTACTACCACGCCAAGACGATGGAGGACGAAGCCAGCGGCCCGGGCCTTGACGCGGGCGTCCGGGTGCGGCCGCTGGACGGGCTGGAACTGGGGGCGTCACTCACCGATTTCGGCACCAACCTCGCCTATATCCGTGAGAGCTTCCGTCTGCCGACCCGGGCGCGGCTGGGCGCTTCTTGGCGCCGGTGCGTCGGGCCGCAGTTCGACATCGAGGCCGCGGCCCAGGGTTCCTACTTCGTCTACACCGACGACGTGAACATCGGGGGCGGGGTCGAGTTCGGCTGGAACCGCACCCTGTTCCTGCGGGGCGGCTACGAGTGGCTGGGTGCGCGCGGCCGGCCCACCGGCGGCTTGGGCGTGGCGCTGGGCGACTTCCGGTTTGACTACGCGCTCGGCGCGCTCAACGACGGGCTCGGGATTTCCCACCGACTGGCGCTAGGCTTCGGCCGCTGACCGTACCACAACACCATGCCCGAGGGCTGGCTCGATTTCGAGGAACCGCTGGTTGAGGTCATCAACCGGATCCAGGAACTCGGGGCGATTGGCGCGAAGGACGAAGTCGCCCGGCTGCGCGACCAGGCCGCCAGGCTCAAGAAGAAGCTCTACGCCAACCTGACGCCCTGGCAGCGGGTCCAGCTTGCCAGGCACCCGCGCCGGCCCCACGCGCTCGACTATCTCGAGCGCATCACCACCGACTTCACCGAACTGCACGGCGACCGGGCGTTTGGAGATGACCCGGCTATCGTCGCCGGCCCGTGCCTGATCGAAGATCACCGGTTCATCGTGATCGGTCAGGAGAAGGGGCGCGACACGCGCGAGCGGGTGCGCCGCAACTTCGGCAGCCCACACCCCGAGGGCTACCGCAAGGCGCTGCGCCTTGCCCGGATGGCCGAGCGGTTCGGCCTTCCCGTGCTGACGCTGGTGGACACCGCCGGTGCCTACCCGGGAATAGGCGCCGAGGAGCGGGGACAGGCCGAGGCAATAGCCCGCAACCTGCGCGAGTTCGCGGTGCTCGAGACCCCGGTGATCGTGGTGGTAACCGGCGAGGGCGGCTCAGGCGGCGCGCTGGCAATCGCGGTCGGCGACCGGGTGCTGATGCAGGAGAACGCGGTCTATTCGGTTATATCGCCCGAAGGCTGCGCCTCGATTCTCTGGCGCGACAACGCCCGGGCCCCGGACGCGGCCAGGGCGCTCCGCATGACCGCGCCCGATCTGCTCGAGTTCGGAGTCATCGACGAGCTCGTGCCCGAGCCGGCCGGCGGAGCCCACCAGGACTGGGACGAGGCGGCCGCCTTGCTCAAGCGGGCGGTGCTCAAGGCTTGGCGTCGCCTGGCGAAGCTGCCGTGTGGCGAGCTGGTCGCCAACCGCATCAACCGGTTGCGCGGCATCGGCGCCTACCAGGCGTGAGCCCGGACAGCCCGGAACCGCGCCCCGGTTTCCGGGCCGGCTACGTGGCGTTGGTCGGCGCGCCCAACGCCGGGAAGTCTACCCTGCTGAACCGGCTCGTAAACCTGCCGCTGGCGATAGTCACGCCGCGGCCCCAGACCACCCGGCACCGCATCCTCGGCATCCGCAACGGCCCGGGTTATCAAGCTCTGTTCCTGGACACGCCCGGCCTGCTCGATCCGAGATACCGGCTCCAGCAGCTGATGCGCAAGGAGATCGAAACGGCGCTGCGCGACGCCGACGCATCAGTCGCGCTCTTCGACGCCCGGGGGCGCGGACCGGTCGCGCCGGTGCTTGAACTCGTGCGCGGCCGGCCGTCCCTGCTTGCGGTCAACAAGGTGGACCTCGTGCCCAGCCGGGAGCTGCTGCCGCTGGTCGCGCGGCTCGCGCCCAGTGCCGAAGGCCGGCCGGTCTTTCTAATCTCGGCGCTCAATGGCAGTGGCGTGGACGACCTGTTTGCGGCGGTCGTCGAAACGCTGCCCGAGTCCGAGCCCTACTACCCGGAAGACGCGGTTTCGGAGCGGAACGAGCGGTTCTACGTCAGCGAGTTTATCCGCGAGGCGGTCTTCACTCGTTACGGCGAGGAAATACCCTACGCCACCACCGTGACGGTCGACGAGTTCTGCGAGCGGGAAGGCCGCAAGGACTACATCCGGGCCACGGTCTACGTCGAGCGGGCGTCGCAGCGGCGGATCGTCATCGGTGCGGGCGCCGCGGCGCTTAAGCGGGTCGGGACCGCGGCCCGACGGCGCATCGAGCGGTTCCTGGGCCGGCCGGTGTTCCTGGAACTGCGGGTCAAGGTGGCCCAGGACTGGCGCTCGAGCGACCCGTTCATCCGCGAGAACGTCTACCGCCAGTAGCGAACAGCGGCACCCCGAGCCTCCGGAACATCCACGCGGTCCAAGTCAGCGAGGCGATGATGCTCAGCCCGTCGGCGACCGGTATCGCGGCCCAAAGCCCGGTCAGCCCGAACAGTCGTGGCAGGAGCAGGAGACCGGGCAGGAAGAAGACCACTTGGCGCGCCAGTGAAAGAAACATCGCGGGCAGGGCCCGGCCGATGCCCTGGAAAAAGGCGGCGAAGACCACGCTCGCGCCCACCGGGCCGAACAGCAGCGAGGTGATGCGCAGTCCGGGGCCGGCCAGCGCGATGAACTCCGGGCTCGGGTTGAACAGCCCGACGAAAGTGCCGGGAAACAGCACGAACAGCAGGCTGAAACCGCCGGTGATCGCGACCGCGGCCAGCGCCCCGGCCCGGACAAACGCCCGGACCCGGCCGAGGTTGCCCGCGCCGTGATTATAGCCCACCAGCGACAGCACGCCCTGGCTGATGCCCACGCAGGGCATGAACCCGAACTGGAACAGCCGGAACATCACCCCGAACGCGGCGAGCGCCATCGAGCCGAACCCGACCGCGATATTGTTCGCCAGCGCGAAGGTCACGCTGCTTGAAAGTTGGATGACCATCGAGGGCGCGCCGACCGCGTAGATGCTCGCCCAGACCCGCGGCGCCGGCCGGAAGTCGCGCAGCCGAAAACGGTAGCCCGAGTGGCGGCTCAGGAAATAGGCGGCATAGCCGGCAACCGCGACGACCCGGGCCGCGACCGTGGCAATCGCCGCGCCCCTGACCCCGAGCGCGGGCGCGGGCCCCAGCCCGAAGATCAGCACCGGGTCGAGCGCGATGTTGACCAGCGCCGAGACGACCATTATCGCCATCGAGTACACCGGGTTGCCCTCGGCGCGGATGATGTTGTTGGCCGCCATCGGCAGGAATACCAGCGGCGCGAACCAGACGATCGTCCGGATGTATTCCCGGGCGAGCGGCAGCACGGCGCCGCGCGCGCCCAGGAGGAACAGTATCGGGTCGGTCAAGGACAGCACCGCGGCCATCACCAGCATGCCGGACAACACGGCCAGCACCAGGGCCTGGGCCCCGGCGTGGTTGGCCTCCGAGTGCCGGCTTGCGCCCAGCCGGCGAGCGATCAGCGAATTCGCGCCCACGCCGACACCCACTGATAGCGCGATCATCACCAGTTGCAGGGGCCAGACCACGGTCAGAGCGGCAATAGCCTCGTGACCGAGCCGGCCGACGAACGCGGTGTCCACGATGTTGTAGGTGGCGTTCACTACCATCGCGACCATTCCAGGCAGGGAAAACGACACCAGCAGGCGGCCGATGGACCGGGTGCCCATCGTCTCCGAGCGGCCGAATCGCGGATCGGGCTTGTGGGCAGTAGAGATCAAGACGACATTGTAGCCAGCCGGGCAGAGCCAGTCCAGCACCCGACACGCGAGCAGGTGGCAGCCCGCAGATGGCGCAAAAAGGTGCCGCTGAAGGGATGCGCCTAGGAGAGTAAAAGAACTCTTTAAACGTTGGGCACTGTCCGCTTCGGCAGCGCAGTATTTAACCCGGGAAAACCGTCTTGTCAACCCTCTTTCGACAGGTTCTAAGTGGTTGAATTACCGCTACTAACATGAACAGGTGAATCCGGGACTGGCAGGGGGGTGCGTGCGAGGCTGGCAGCCGTTCCGACAGCGGGGGCAATGGTGGTTCCGACAGCAGAGGAGACGGCCTCGGGAACGGGTCCCTATTACGGGGCGGCATCTTGAACGTGACCCGGTCCGTTTCCGGGTAGTGCGTTGTGCATCAGGGTGAGGCAAGCAGCATGCCGCAATCCCGGGGTGAGCCCTGGGGTGCGTTTTCCTCGCGGGAGTCGTGTACCGCGCGACGGGGTCCTGACGGGCCACTTTCCGGAACGGTAGCCCGCGGGGCAATGCACTTCCGGGACTGCCTGGATGACGGCTCAAAGGCTGGTCACGCGGTCCGTGGGACGGGCGGTGTTCCCGGTTCTACCGCGGGCCGACTGACCGGCCGGGCTTGCAGTCCGGGCCGGGGGAGGTATCATTTTCAGCGTGTTCCCTGTGCCTCGGGTTCGACCGGGCCCGCGTGCGCGGGTATGCCCGGTGCCGGGGATTCTCGGCGGGTGCCTGCAAACCTCAGGAGCGCTTCTGTGAGGATTTCCATTCTGCTGTTCGTGCTGGCGTGCTGTTCGGTCGTGGCGGTGTCCGAGGACGGCGCGCAGTACCTGGTCATCGCCCGGGATGAGTACGTCGCTTCGGTTGAGCCCCTGGTTGAGTGGAAGCGGCTGTCCGGGACTTCGAGCAAGCTGGTGTCGACCTCGGAGGTCGGGTCGGACACCGGTTCGATTCACAGCTATATCCGGAACGCGTACCAGACTTGGCCGGTGAAGCCGGAGTACGTGGTGCTGGTGGGCCACCCGTCGACCATCTCGTCGTTCCGCTACGGCCAGCGCTGGCCGTACTACTCGGACAATTCCTACGGTGACGTGTCCGGCGACTTTCGGGCCGAGCTGATGGTGGGCCGGTTTCCGGTGCGCTCGGCCGACCAGTGCGACGAGATGGTGGAGAAGGCCCTGGCCTACGAGCGGACGCCGGACCTGTCGGATTCCCTGTGGATGCGACGGCTGACCACGGTCGTGAACGACTTCAACGACTCCGACAGCCTGATTTACTGGCAGAACGCCCGTTACCTGGCGATGCGCGCGGGCGCGGTCGGGTTCGTGAGCTGCGATTCGCTATGCTACAGCCGGGGTCACGGCCTGTCGCATCT
>JAFGQF010000104.1 GCA_016935775.1 Caldifarciminota bacterium | reverse complement strand
GCCGGCCGAAACCGACTACCTGTTCTTCGTTGCTCGGGGCGACGGCAGCCACGTCTTCTCCCGCACGTGGCGCGAGCACGAAAAAGCGAAGCGCCGCGTCAACCGCGGCGCGCGCTAGTTCTCCCTCAACTCAGTTCGGAGTCGCCCGCAGTGCGATGAAACTCGCCGGGGACATGACCGGCTTTCGGTGCTGCGAAACCCGGATCGTGTCCCCGCCTGAGTCCAGACGGATCACGTTGGAACCGCTCGCAGGGCTACGAAGCTCGCTCCGGGCTTGTACCCTTCCTTCGGCTCCTCGACCCGGTCGCATTCGCCCGGCCCGAGGAACAGCGTCGAGACCACTCGCTCGACCCTGAACCCGGCCGCCTCGAAGTCGATCCGCACTTCTTCCAGGGTAGCGAAACGCGCCCGGCTGAACAGCGACTGCTCCTGCTTCCCTTTCTCGACATAGCCCCGGGTCCACGCGCCGTCCCGGTCCAGCCAGCCGTTGATGACCCGGCCGCCCGGCCTGAGGATGCGCCGGCACTCGCGCAGGACCGCGGCCCGGTCCTCGAGAAACGCCCACGTGGTCAGCAGGAACACCGCCCCGAAGCTCTGCGCCCGGTACGGTGTCTCCTCACCCTCGCCCCAGAGCACGTCGACGCCGCGCTGCCGCGCCAGCTTGAGCAGTTCCTCGGACGGGTCGAGCCCGTGCTCGATCCCGAGTGCCTGCGCGAACCTCCCGGTGCCGACCCCGATTTCCAGCCAGGGCCTGTCAAGCCCATCGAGCAGCAGCCGGACCGCGGCCAGCTCGCTCTGGAACGCGAACCGGCCCTTGCCGTCGTACCACGAGTCGTACTTCGCGGCCAGCGCGTTGAACGGCGACCCCGGGGACATGACCGGCTTTCGGTCCTCCGAAACCCGGATCGTGTCCCCGGTCTTGCGCGGCTCATGCCTGGTCATTGTCTTCCAGCTCCCGCGCGATGCGCTTGCGCCAGTAGCCCGAGCAGAGCGCGCCGGCCGGGTTGTGGGCCAGCACCCGGTCCTTGACCACCAGCGTGGTGACCGGCGCCTCGCTGTGACGGGTGAAAATGATGTCGTGGCCGATGCACAGACCGAGGATGATATTCAGGTCGGTCTGTGCCCGGTTCAGGACCATTGCCTGGGCCACCGGGTTGCACATCGCCTCGACCCGGTCCGGCTGGATCTTCTCCAACCCCAGCTCCTCCTTGTTCAACCCGGTGACCTTGCAACAGACGGACTCGACCTCGAACCGCTTGCCCAGCAGTTCGGCGAGCACCCGGGCCTCGTCGCTCAACCCGATGCAGAAAGCGATGCCCAGCCGGCGATAGCCCATCTCCCGGCAGAACCGGACCAGTTCCTCGAGCCGGCAGAGTTGCATGTAGTAACGGCCTTCAAGCCGGGTGGCGACCCTGGTCATCGCCAGGGTCTGTTCGTCCCGGTACTGCTCCCGGGCCTCGTCCGCCAGCCCGGCGCAGTCCTTGCCGGTGTAACAGCGTTTGTCCCCGCACTCGGCGCACTTCACCGCGCCTCCCACTCACCGGTCCAGCCGCAGCCGACCCGCTCGCACCGCTCTCCCCACTCCTCGGCAAAGACCGCCTGCGCATCGGCGCCCGTGCAGTGGGACGGTCCGACCCGCGCCACGCCCAGCTCCTTCAGCTCGGCGCTGGCAACGCGGCCCTGCTCCGGGCCGGGCTCACGGAGGTGAAACCCGCCAATGACCAGCGCCGGCGCCATACCGAACTGCTCCCCGACCACCCGGCAGATGCTCACCACCCCGGGATGCGCGCAGCCCGTGACCACGACCGGTCCGTCCGCGGTCTCGACCACCAGCGCCTGCTCGGCCGGGTTGCCGGCAATCTCGCCGGTCGTCCAGATCCCGGGCAACAGCTCCAGTCGGCCCGACACCGGGACCGGCTCGGCGCCCGCCGCCGTGACCCGGGCGACCAGCTCCTCGGAGGCAGACGCGGGCAGCCAGCACCGGCCGTGCCGGTCGCCGAGCGCGGCCTCCAGCCCGCCGTTGTGGTCCCAGTGGTCGTGCGATATCACCACCGCGTCGAACCCGGAAGAATCGAACCCCAACGCCGCCAGGTTGGCCTTGAGTATCCCGGGCTTGGCCCCGGTATCGAACAGCAGCGTGTCGGCTCCCCGTGTCACCGCGCAGGCGAACCCCCAGTCCGGCTCCAGTCCCTCGACCAGGGTCCGGTTGTCGTAGGCCACGACCAGTTTCACGGCATCGTCAGCCATCGTGCCTCCTCCGGGCGCGACCGCCAGCAGGCCCAGCAGGACTAGAATGTCAGTACCTCGTAGCCGTCCTCGATGTACCGGGCCACGCTTGGATGACCCTCCATCTCGTCGCACAGCCGCAACCCCTGCTCGATGACCGCCGGCACGACCGCGTTCTTCGTGGCGCAGGCCTTGCACACGCAGTCGATCAGCCCCATCTCCCGCACCCGCAGGTAGAGCCGGGCATACGGCTTGGTCTCATTGCGCAGCAGCGAGACCTGCTTCGTCGCGTCGCCCTCGATGACCAGCTTGACGTCCCACCCCCGCAGCTTCATGTCCAGCGCGTTCAGCAGCGCGTGGGCGAAACAGCCCGGCTCCTCGCGGAACGCGAACAGCGCGACCCTTCTCCCGGTCTTGTCTCCCGGCCCGATGCCCGGCTGGGTCACAGGCCGCAGGTCCCGGTCGGGCAGGTACCGGACGAGCAACTGCCGCCGAAGTCGTCAGACGAACTGCCGCCGCGAACCCCGCCCAGGGTCGAGAACTTCTTCTCCAGCTTGCTCGAGCCGCACTTCGGGCACTTGACCTTCTCGTCCGCACGCATCACCAGCTGCTCGAACTCCGCGCCGCACTCGCGGCACCGGTACTCGTAGATCGGCATCGTTCAACTCCCTTCTTCTGCTGCCAACTCAGGACGGACGCGGCTGACTGCCTCCCGCAAAGTGTTTGCGGCCAGCAAGGCACAGTGCTGGTCTTCCTCCGGCAACCCGCCCAGCTCGCCGAGCACCGCGGCCTGGTCAATCGCCGCGGCCTGCTCGAGCGTCCGGTCTTTCGCCATCACCGTCACCATGCTGCCGCAGACAATCGAAGTGCCACAGCCGTCGGTCCAGAACTTCGCCTCCGT
>JAFGQF010000103.1 GCA_016935775.1 Caldifarciminota bacterium | reverse complement strand
CCCGGCTCGGCGATTATCCGGACCGGCCGGGGGAACAGCCGGTCGAGTTCCAGGTTCAGCACCGGGGCCATCTCCTTGAACCAGTCCTCGTCGGAGTCGAAGTGGCGGATCGGGAAGCCGCCGCCGATGTCCACCATCTCGAGCGGGATGCCCTTGAGCGCCGCGTCGTTGAGGATGATCTTGGCGAGCTCGAACGCCTCGAGGTAGTTGTCGCCGTGGGTGCACTGGGAGCCGACGTGGAAACTGACCCCGACCGGCTCCAGCCCCATCCGCTTGGCCCGGACCAGGAGCGGCACCGCGTCGCCCGGGTCGGTGCCGAACTTCAAGGACAGCTCGACCACCGAGCCGACGTTGGGCACCTTGATGCGGACCAGGACCCGCGCGCCCGGGCAGTGGCGGGCGATTTTCTGGAGCTCGTACTCCGAGTCGAAGGTCGTCGTGGTCACGCCGAGCTTGCGCGCCTGGCGGATGGCGGACGGCTTCTTCATCGTGTTGGCGTAGAGCAGCCGTTCGGGTTTCGCGCCGGCCGCGAGCAGCCACTCGATCTCGGGAAGGGACGCCACGTCGAATCCCAGCCCGGCCTGCACCAGCAGCTTCAGGATGTGGGGGTCGGGGTTGGCCTTGACCGCGTACCACGGCTCGACCCGGGGCAGCAGCGCGCGGAACCGGGCGACCTGCTCCAGCAGGATGGTCTTCGAGATCACGAACAGCGGGGTGCCGTGCGTCTTGACGAGCCGGGGCAGCGAGGCGACGAGCTGCTTGCGGTAGGCCCGGGTCGCGTGCGCGGCCCGGGAGTTGGGGTTGGCTGGGACTCTGGTAATCGTCTTCATTCCGGGGCCATTCAAGCACGAAACCCCGAAATGTCAAGCCCAAAGCGCGGGGCGCCTGAGGAGGACTCTCCATCCTCCTGGCCCGGCTTCATGTCCCGGCCTGTCCCGCGTGTCAGCGACTCGTGGCAATCACCCTTCGGACTGCCACACCGGTTTCGGAGGCGAAATGGTAGACTCCCGGTCGAATGGCCTGTCCGGTCACCCTTCGGCCGGTCGCGTCGAAGATGCGCCCGGTGATTCGTGCGAGGTCCGCGGCTTGCATGACTGTCGGGCCGCGCATTCGTTCGACCCGGGTTGGCGCATGCTCAGCGATGGCTGGAGCGTAGTCGAGCCGCATCGCGAACAGGTCCCAATTCTCGGAAACCGAGTCGACGACCGTTCCGGTGACGTAGACAGTGTTCGGACCGGACAGGTCGACGCTGGAGCACCAGTTGTCTGAATCGAGCCGGTAAGTGTCAGACCACACCTGCTCACCGTCCGGCGAGTACTTGACGAGCAGGCCGAGTCGGCGACCGGTTGAGTCCGCCAGCGAACCGGCCACCAGGGCGTTGCCGGCAGAGTCGACTGCGACATCAAAGGTCGATGCGTCGAACTCGCTCTCGAACGTGCTTGTCCAGACGGTGTCGCCTGCCGGGGTGAACTTCACGACCACGGCACGCTGTGTCCCTCCCGAACCCGGCCAGGCGGCACCACAGGCCACGAAGTTGCCGTCCGGGTCCCTGTCGACGGCGTTGAGAAACTCGTGCCCGGCCGGTTGAGGGTCGAGGTCCAGCTGTCGAGTCCAGATGGTGTCGCCGGCCGCCGAGAACCTTGCAGCCACGCTCCTTCCTCCGCGATATCCCGAGACGCCCACCGCGACGACGCCGCTGTCCGAGTCCAGGCATAACCCGCTGAGCTGTTCGAGAGTGTCGCGTCCGAAGTCGAGTGTTCGGCTCCAACTGAGTTCGCCGCCCGGTGAGTACTTCGCCAGTAGTGCGTCCTTCGTGCCCCGGCTGATGTCGCTGTTGCTGCCCGCCACGAGGATGTTCTGAGAGTTGTCGATGGCGACCGCTCCGAGGAAGGTGAAGTCATCGATTCGGATGTGACGGGTCCACAGCGAGTCGCCGTCGGTGTCGTACAGGGCGACCTCGCCGGCCACGCGGTAGTCGTCCAGTGGTTCGAAGCTACCGACCACGGCGAGATTCCCGACACCGTCGGCGGCGATGCCCCCGGCGACAACCGCGGCCGAGTCGCAGAACCGCGTGCGCGTCCAGGCGGTGTCTCCCGTGGGGCTGTACTTGACCATCACGTAGTACGAATACGTGCTCTCGAGCGCCTCGTCATTCCACAGCGCATCGATGGCGATGAGGTCCCCGAAGGGGTCGACCGTGGCCCCGCCCGACTCGTCGGTCCATCCCGGGATGCCGGTGTCGAAGCGTCTGGTCCAGACCGTGTCCTGGGCCAGCGCGTTGCCCGATGTCAGCGCCAGCAGGACGAGAACCAGGCCTGCTGCCGACCGGAGAGAGCAGAGTGCGGGCCCTGCCCTCCTGCGGCCGGTCCTACTCTTCAGGTTCATCCGCCTCCACATTTGTCTGGTACGAGAATGCGGTACCGGCCCATTTGTGCGTTCCTTGGACCACCCAGCTGTAGTAGGGCGGTGGGTTGTGTTTGGTCCGCCACCAGATGTTCACCATCGGGCCGTTGTAGTCGACCGCAGACCTCTTTGAGTGATGGCGGAGTCCTTGATTGTCGTAGCACCAGTACTCGGACGTGACGTCAACCCGTTCAGTAGTCTGTGTCTCTGTCTGTGACCCTCGGTAGCAGTAGAGCCGGGCTCCGACTCGGTCAAAGTCGATCCACGAGATCCCGGTCCTTGAACCCTGGTTCTCGCTGTCTGTCTCGTTGGCGTCAGATATCTGGTCATCGGCGCACTTGTAGCCTGCGTTCTCAAGTTCCGTTAGGGTGACCTCGTCGAACGTATCCGAGGGTACATCGAAGCTGTCGCTTGCGAACTCAATACAGCAGGCGCTGGTGTCACCGTCGCCGTCAACGTATTCGTACAGGTAGTACGTCGTGGCACTGGCAGATGATCCCACTGCCAGCAGGCTAAGGGTAAGTACCAGCAGCGTTGAGGTCAACAGGCCGTTTCGGGCTTGCGTCATTTGGCACCTCCTTGTGGTTTCGCGACGCTGAGCACGCCCCCAGTCTAGTCGAAACTGCGGGCGGTTCCATGTGCGCTTCACGTGGCTTTCTGCGTGGCATCAGCGACGCCACCACTGACGCGGTCGAGAGTGGTCAGCAGTACGACCGCGGCGCGGGAGCAGGAATGCTTGACCCGGAGCAGGGCTTCGTTGGTGTGGTCGGCTGCGACCGGCGCCGGCCGGACGAGTTGCTTTGCCTTCACCCTTGAGTTTTACACCAGGATGAACGACTTGGCAAGTCGCCGGAGTATCACCGGAGCATCACCGGGAACCGGGCGGGCCGGCCGCGGTGTCTAATCAGATTGGGTTGGGCGGGGGGCGTAAGGCCGTCGGTGTGGCTGGCGATTCTGTGTTGATCCGGAGGTGCGATGAACAACCTGATGCTCGCGTTCGGGCCGGTTCCTTCCCGAAGGCTCGGGCACAGTCTGGGCATCAATAACATCCAGCCAAAGGCCTGTTCGTACTCCTGTGTCTACTGCCAGGTAGGGCGCACGCTGCGCATGGAGGTCGAGCGACGGTCGCTCTTCGGGCCGGAAGAAGTGCTTGCCGCAGTGACCGACAAGCTGGACAAGGTGCGTTCCAGAAAAGAGCCGGTCGACTACCTGACCTTCGCGCCTGACGGCGAGCCGACTCTGGACATCAACCTCGGACTGGAAATCGAAATGGTGCGCCGGACCGGCGTGAAAGTGGCGGTGATAACCAATGCCTCGCTGCTCGGGCGCGAGGATGTCAGGTCCGAGTTGATGAAGGCGGACTGGGTTTCGCTCAAGGTGGATGCGGTCACGGAGAAGACCTGGACCAGGGTCAACCGGCCGCACCGGTCCCTGCAGGCGGGGGCGGTGCAGGACGGGATGCTTCGGTTCGCGGGCGACTTCACGGGCGCGCTGGCGACCGAGACGATGCTCGTCAGGGGGCTGAACGATACGGAAGAGAGCGTGGGTGCGGTGGGCGATTTCCTGGCCCGCCTGCAACCGTCCGTTTCCTACCTGGCAGTGCCGATTCGGCCGCCGGCCGAGAAGCGCGGGCAGCCACCCGACGAGGAGACGGTGAACCGCGCCTTCCAGTTGCTGAGCGGCAAGGTTGACCGGTTGGAGTACCTGATTGGTTACGAAGGTAATGCATTCGCGTCAACCGGCGACGCCGAGGCGGACCTGCTGAGCATCACCGCCGTTCACCCGATGCGCCGGGACGCGGTCGAGAACCTGCTGGCAAAAGCCGGGGCGGAATGGCAGGTTGTCGATGGCCTGGTTGCCCGGGGTGAGATTGCCGAGGTCGAGCACGACGGGAAGCTGTTCTACCTGCGGAGATTCCGTGGCAGCGGCCAGGGCCACTGACCGCCGGCCGGCCCGGCCCGGTCACAGGTACCTTTCCGAAGGCGGGGGTTAGTGGGCAGCAGCGTCTGGGTCGCTTTGGCTCTGTCAGCACTTGCCGGGCTGGCAACCACCATCGGCAGCCTGCTGGGCCTGGTCGTCAGGAGGCCGGGGCCGCGGTTCATGGCGCTGAGCCTGGGGTTCTCGGCCGGGGTAATGGTGCTGGTTTCGTTCGTCGAGCTGCTGCCGCGCGGGATTGAAGCCGCTGGTTACCTGGCCGGGGTCGGCGCCTTTTTCGGCGGGATGGTTTTGATGCTGGTGCTTGACTTCCTGATACCGCACCAGTACAAGGCCGAGAAGAGCGAGGGATTGAACAGGCCCGGCTCGCCGGTACTGATGAGAACCGGCCTGTTGGTTGCCCTGGGCATCGGGATTCACAACCTGCCCGAGGGGATGGCCGCTTTTGCCGGGGCGTTGCAGGACGTGCGCCTCGGGGTCGCGATTGCCGTAGCGATCGGCATACATAACATCCCCGAGGGCCTGGCGGTTTCGGTCCCCATCTACGCTGCGACCGGGTCTCGCAAGAAGGCCTTTGTTTGGTCGTTCCTGTCCGGGGTCACGGAGCCGATCGGGGCGGGCCTGGCCGCGTTCCTGCTTATGCCGTTCCTGACGCCGGTGGTGCTGGGATACGTCCTGGCCGCGGTGGCCGGCGTGATGGTTTTCATTTCGTTTGATGAACTCGTGCCCGTTGCCAATTCGTACGGGCACGAGCACCTGGCCATCGTCGGCGCGATTGCCGGGATGGCGGTCATGGCCCTGAGCCTCGCCATGCTGGCGTGACAAGGTCTTCCGGGAATCGGCGCCGACCCGCCTGACGGCACGCTGAGGAGGGACCGTGAAAGAACGAAGCTTGCTGGAGTACACCCGGGCTGCCGGTTGCGCGGCCAAGGTCTGCCAGGAAGACCTCGCGCAGGTCCTGTCCCGGCTTCCGGCATTTCGCCATCCTGACCTGCTGGTCGGCGGCGATACCGCCGACGACGCGGGCGTCTACCGACTGGATTCCGAGCGCGCGCTGGTAATGACCATTGATATCATGACACCGGTCGCCGAGAACCCGCGCATCTTCGGCCAGGTCGCCGCAGCCAACGCTTTCTCGGACGTCTACGCGATGGGCGGGGTTCCCTTCGCCGCGCTCAGTTTCGTTGCCTACCCGGTGCTCGAAATCCAGGCCGGGACCATCCAGGCAATCCTTGCTGGCGCCTGGGACAAGGCACGGGAGGCGGGAGCGGTTGTCGTGGGCGGGCACACGATCAAGGACGTGGAGGTGAAGTTCGGGCTCGCGGCCATCGGGCTCGTTCACCCGGACCGCGTGATCCGGAACGTCGGCGCCCGTCCCGGGGATGTCCTGGTCCTGACCAAACCCCTGGGCACCGGCGTCATCACGACCGCGCTCCGTGCTGGTATCGCGCCGCCGGCGGCGGTTGCCGAGGTCAACCGGTCGATGTGCCGGCTCAATCGCGCCGCCGCGGAGGTGATGTGCCGGGTAGGGGTCAGTGCCGCAACCGATGTTACCGGTTTCGGCTTGCTCGGCCACGCCTGGGAGATGGCCCAGGCCGGCGATATAGATCTCGTCATCGATGCCGCGGCCGTGCCGCTGTTTCCCGGCGTCGAGGAACTCGCGCGGCAGGGCTGGTTCCCGGACGGCTCGGTCAAGAACTACGGCTTCATCGCGACCCGGGCCGATTTCGCCGAGCCCGTTCCCGACGAGTTGCGCCGCCTGCTCTGTGATGCCCAGACATCCGGAGGCCTGCTCGTGGCCGTTGCCCCGGAACGGGCCGAGCGGTTCGTGGATTCGTTGCGTGCCGCCGGAGTGAGGAAGGCAACGGCGATCGGCAGGGTGACGAGTGGCTCCGGCAGGGTAGTTGTCTCCTGACCGTCGTGAAGGCCCGGCCAGGCGCGGCCCGGGCCGGAGCGGACAGCGACTAGGTCGCGGTCGTGAGGGTGCGGATGACGACGATGGCACCGATGACGATGAACAGGACCCCGGCACTGAGGCTGACGTAGCGGACCGGCAGGTAGCGGGCGAGCGCGCCGCCCACGAAGGTAGCGATGAGCGAAGTGGCAATCAGCGCGAGCGCCGAGCCGGCAAACACGCACCAGAACGCCCCCCGGTTGGCGGCGGCAAAGGACAGGGTGGCGAGCTGGGTCTTGTCTCCGAGCTCGGCCAGGAACACGGTGCCGAAGGTGGCGAGCAGCAGTTTCCAGTTCATCGGGTTCTCCTCACGGCCAGATGGTAGGCGTTGCGTCGGCCGCGTCAAACCCTGGGCCGAACTTGACAATGGCATACCTCTCCGGTATGTTACCAGCCGTGACGAAGCCTGCCGGCCGGTGTTGGAGACGGCGAACTTGAGCCGTCCCACCACGGGCAGTTTGCCCGTAAGCGGCCGCCGCCCGCTTCTTCCCAGTTACAATCCCGCTCGGCCTGACCCGGCGAGGTGTGTCACTTGAGCCGCCCTGCCGGGGACGGTCGTCCCGTTCTGACAGCAGCCCGGCGGAAGCCGGGAACCAAACCAACAGGAGGTAGTGCGTGAGACGAGTCCTCTTTGCGGCCGTCGTGGCCGCGTCGGTCCTGTTCGTCGCCTGCCCGGGCACGTCCGAAACGACGGTGCTGAGGGTCGGCCACGTCGGTCACGACCACCACGCGGCGCTCTACGTGGCGGCCAACGCCGGCGAGGCTTTCAAGGACCTGTACGGCATCTGGCTGAAGGAGGTCCGGCCCAGGGAACTTTACGAGCTGTTTGACGGCGGCAGGAAGGTCGCCGAGGTCGAGCTTTACAAGGCGGGCGGCGGCACCGAGATGCCGACGATGATGAGCCAGGGCGCCTTCGACATCGGTTTCGGCGGGGTCGCCGCGATCGAGTTCTTCGTGGACAAGGGCTCGCCGATGCGGATGATCGCCCCGCTGCACTCCAAGGGCGACATGCTGGTCGTCAATCCCGGGGTGCCGGCCGGCAACTGGCCGGAGTTTGTCGCCTGGCTCAAGGCCCAGCCGCGCCAGGTGAACGTCGGCTACAAGAGCCCGGTGGCGGTGGCGCTGTTGATATTCCAGCGAGCGCTCGACCACGAGGGCATCAGCTACACCGGCGACAAGGCCAACACCTCGGCGAAGGTGCTGCTCGTCAACGTCAAGGAGGAGGCGAACCTGAACGCCGCGCTCCAGAGCGGCCAGGTTTCGGCCTACGTCTCGAACAACCCGTGGTGCGCCATCGCCGAGGAGAAGGGGTTCGGCCGCTGCGTGACCGAGCTGCACGACCTGCCGCCGGGCGTGTTCAAGGACCATCCCTGCTGCGCGATAGCCGGCAACGATTCAGCGGTCGCCCGGCACTCGGGGGCGGTCGAGAAGTTCCTGGAGCTGATGGCGGTCGCTTCCCACTTCATCAACACCGAGCCGGAGAAGGCGGCCGAGTACACCGCCGGGTGGATCGGCACGACACCCGGGCTCGAGGTTGCGTCGATGGGTACGTCCGGCTACTCGATGGAGCCGGACGTCGCGTTCCGCGACGGGATGTGGGTATGGTATCAGGAGATGGTCGGGCTGAACAAGATCGGCGACAGGCTGAAGGGCGTCAGTCGCGAGGAGTTCGAGCGGCTGTCCTACAACTTCGGCCCGCTCGAGAAGGCGCTCGCCGGCGCCGCGAAGCGTATCAAGAGATAGCCGATGCCAGGGGAAGAGGGACGCGGCCCGGGAGCCGGCCGGAAGCTGGGCCGCATCGGCCTGGCGCTGGTGCTGCCGGTGCTGCTGATCGTGGCCTGGCAGTTCGCCGCGGTCCGGCTGAACAACCCGTGGTTGCTGCCGCGGGTGCCGGTGGTGCTGGACCGGTTGCTGCACCCCTTCGAGAACGTGCTCGAGACCGGCTCGCTGGTCTACAACGTGGCGGTTTCCTGTGTCCGGGTGTTGCTCGGGTTCACGCTCGGCGCACTGGTCGCGGTGCCGCTCGGGCTGGTGATGGGCCGGGTGCGGCTGGTGCGGCGGGTGGTCGGGCCGTTCGTCGAGATGTTTCGGCCGCTCTGCCCGATTGCCTGGATCCCGTTTGCGATGGCGGTCTTCCGGACCTGGACGGTGGTCAACGTCTTCGGGGTGCGCTACTCGGACACGATTCTCGACACGGTCCAGGTCGGGATGCTGTTCATCCTGTTCTACGGCGCGTTCTTCCCGATCCTCCTCAACACGGTGGACGGCGTGCTCGGGGTCAGGGACACCTGGATCGAGTCGGCCCTGACCCTGGGGGCGCGGCCCGGCCAGGTGTTCCGCAAGGTGGTGCTGCCGGCGGCGCTGCCGTCGGT